>JANNWK010000623.1:0-8509 GCA_031408355.1 Myxococcales bacterium | reverse complement strand
GCCCCAGCACCATAGCGCACCGGTCGCGCGCAGCGCGCACGCCTGTAGCCCCCCCACCGAAAGACTCGCGGCGTCCGCGATGTCCCCCATGCGACGGGGACTCGTTGCGTCGCCCGCGACTCTACCGGCACAGAATATTTGGCGGAGCTGGTCGATGGCGCAGGTTGACCAGGGACCCGCCGCCACCTCGACCCAAGGTCCTCCCGGAACTTCGGTGGGTTCAGCCCTCCGGACGTTGTCGCCCAACCCCAGCTGACCCCGATCGTTCTGCCCCCAGCACCAGAGCGTCTGATCACGTCGAAGCGCGCAAGTGTGCAGCGCGCCTGCCGAGACGCGGCTAAAGTCCGAGCCGACGTTCAACGCCACCGCCGACGTTCGCGCGACAGTGTCGTCCAGGCCGAGCTGATTTTCGGCGTTCCGTCCCCAACACCAGAGCCCACCCTCCTCCGCAAGCGCGCAGGTGTGGCCCCAGCCGAGCGAAAGCTCCGCGAACGCCGTCGGCACCGGAACCGGCAGTAGCTGACCCGCCGTGGAGCCCAAACCGAGCTCGCCATCCGCGTTTCTTCCCCAACACCACCAAGTGGCATCGAGCTTGCGGGCGCACGCGTGCCCGCTTGCCATCAGCGAAAGCCCCCACTCGCCTGGAGCTCCCACTTGAACCGGAGCCGGGCGAGTCACGGTGTCCCCGAGCCCCAGTACCCCCAGTTTGTTATTGCCCCAACACCAGAGCGAGCGGTCCAGCGCAATGCCACAAAAGCTCTCGCCGCCGAAACCCGAGATCTGCTCAAACCTCAGCTCGATAGCACTCGGCGTGGGGCTCAGCCGATCTTCCAAATCGTTCACGCCCAGCTCACCGCTGTCGTTCCTACCCCAGCAGTAGAGCCTGCCATCCGCCAAGAGCATGCAATTGGCCCCGATGGTGGTCGCCAGCTTAGGGGTCACATCCGCCGTGACGCAGGCGTCGCGCAGGCATACTTCGTCTGGGGGGGAGCAGCGCGCACACCCGCTCGTCTCGCCCGCAGCGCCTCCGGAACCGACAAAGCTCGAAGCGCCCGAAGCGCCCGCGCTGCCCGAGGATGTACCCCCCTCTGCGGACGCAAGCGCGGGAATCAAGACCTGAATCGAAGCGCGCTCACAGCCCAGCGAGCCCAGCGCAGCGATGAGGCCAACACTCACTCGCCAGCGCAACGTCGCGACACCACCGCCCGGTGCGTCCCACGGGGCAGCGACGCAAGGTACGCTTCCCGGGTGCGTTGGCATGCACTGACGTTACCAGACCTTTCGTAGGCTTCGACGCGGCGCCCGAGCGCGTCGTCGCGGAGGCTGCCGGACAAACCAAGCCGCAGGGCGTCTTCCAAAGCAGCCGCTGCACCGGCCGGGTCGCCGAGCGCGTCCAGCCGCACTCTGCCAAGCTCCAGCGCCGAGAGCGCCGCGCGACGGTCGCGCCGATGCTCACGCCGGAGCTTATCGAATAGGCGGGCTGCCTCAGCCGGTTGCCCTGCAACGCGCGAACGGTTGGCCGCATCGAATAGACCGGCCGCGCTCTCGGCTCCCCCCGGGGCGACGACAGGCGTCTGAGTGGCCCGTTCGGGCGGCGGCTCGATCGACAGGGGGCTTGCGCTCGCGCTCGCGTCAGCGGTCGTAGCCTGGGCTTCGCCTCCCCCGTCGAGCCAAGCGCTGCCCACCGCCACGCCGGCCTGAGCAGGCGCGCTCGACCACCGCTCCGAAGCCTGCAGCACGACTTCGCCCTGCCCGCCTGCACGCACCACTCGGACGCGTCCGCGCTCAACCGCCACCTGAACCTCACCGGGCGGCGACGCCCCGGCGAACGGCACCCCGACCGTGAACCGCGTGCCGACCACCACCACCTCGAAACCACCTGCTGTCACCTCGAACGCGCGTCCCTCGCGATGTGCGACATCAAACGTGGCCTCACCGGCCAGTAGCTCGAGCCGCACCAGGGCCGGCTCGAAACGTTGAACGCGAAGCTTGGCATTGGCATGAAGTTCAACCGCTGAACCGTCCGGCAACTGGAGCGTATGGCTGGCGCGCTCGGGGGCATTCACGGTTTGGCCAGCGAGCTGTAGCGCGGGCTCGCGGCGCAAGGACAGCGCACCGGCCGCCAGCACCACCGCCGCCGCCGCTGCCGCGATGAACCAGACTCGCCTGCTCGGCCCGGGACGTCGGTCGACCTCCAGGCGCTGCGACACCTGTCGCCAAGCGTCCGCGAGCTCCGCCTCCGCCAAACGAGGCTCCAGCCATTCCTTGTAATGAGGTCTCGAAAGTTTCATGTCACCCTCTTGAGAAAAGCGCGAGGCTTCGGTCGTTCGAGCCGCTCCTCTGCCTCCGTAACCAGCCGTTTCACAGTCGTCAGCGAAACCCCCATGGCGAGGGCGGTCTCCTCGCCTGTCATGCCCTCCACGCGCCGTAGCACCAAGGCAACGCGTAGGCGCTCCGGCAACGCCGACAGGCGGGAGTAGGTCCACTTCAGCTCGGCAATGACATCCGGCGGGGCCGTCGGATCAATGTGCTCCGCCACGTCCTCGACCGCGTCACGTGAAAAAGCGGCGCGAAAAAGCCGAAGCCGGCGCAGGCGGTGGCGCACGACCCGCACCGTGATGCCACACAGCCACGACCGAAAGAAGCGCGGTTCCTCCAGCTTGGCCAGCGAGCGCAGGGCCTGAACGAACGCGTCCTGCATCACGTCGCGGGCTTCATCCGGCCCGATCAGTCGAAACGCCAGCCCGTAGACGACCCGGGCGTTGCGACGGAAAAGCTCGCTTTGAGCCTGCCTATCCCCTCCTTGGGCGGCCAAAACCAACTCGGCGTCGTCTGGCGCCGTGGGCTCGTTCCGAAGGAGGTGAAGGTGGCTCATACTGCGATTCCGCGACTAGCCCTGGTGAGTGCCGCCAGGTCGGCGTCACGGCCCAACTAATTTTTCAACCGGAACGGGATTATCTGGTCGGGGCACCCACATGCGCCCAGAAAAGCGACGTAACCCGGCAAACAGTTCGGCCTGGCTACTGGTCACAGCGGCACCCACTTACATGGCGCGTCCCTCTAGCCGTCCAGCGTGGCCGTTCCTACTCTCCGCCCTGGTCGGATGCACCGCTCACCTCGAAGGCGTCGCGGGGGGTGCCGGAGCAGGCCCGGGACCCGGCTCCCCCGGTGGCACCAGCGGCATGCCCGGCACCGAAGCCCCGTGGCAGCCCGGAGCGGCCGGCGACCCCAAGGCCGTGGCCGTCCTGCCGCTGCGCATGCTCACGCGGTCGGAGTACGACAACAGCATCTCGCTCATCCTGGGCGACGAGTATGGGCTGAGCTTGGGCGCGCTCGCCGCCGCCTCGGTGCTGCCCGGAGAGACCCTGGATCTTTCCGGCTTTCTCACGGTCGGTGAAATCAACGAGGTGAACGTCCTGCGCTACATGGACGCGGCCCAGGCCGTCGCCAGCGCCGTGGCCCCTTCCTTGCCGCAATGGCTCGGCTGCGATCTGAAAGCCGTCGCCGACGCGAGCGCCTGCGTGCGAAGTTTCGCGGAGAGCTTTGGCGAGCTGCTCTACCGGCGTCCGCTGAGCGCGGCTGAGCTGGATGAGCACGTAGCATTCTACGCTTACGAGCAAGCCACGCTCGGCCAAACCCCCGAGACCGCCGCGCTGCAGCTGCTGAAGGCCATGCTCCAGTCCCCCTACTTCCTCTACCGTTGGGAACAGGGCTGGAAGGTCGCGGAGCGAACCGGCGACGCCGCGCGCCTGAACCCGTATCAAGTGGCCTCGCGCCTCTCCTTCTTCCTCTGGGGCTCAGGCCCGGACCGAGCGCTGCTCGCGCTGGCCAAGTCGGGCGGCCTCACCACCAGTGAGCAGATCGCGGCGGCGGCCCGCAGCATGCTGACGAGCCCGCGCGCCGAGCAAGCGCTCGAGTCCTTCCACGGCCAATGGCTCGGGCTGTCGCACGTTGACACGCTGTTCAAGGACGAGCAGCGCTTTCCCGAATGGAACGCGGAGCTTCGGAGCTCAATGCAGGGCGAGGTTCAGGCCTTCACGCGCCACGTGATCCTGCAGGGCGACGGGCTTTTGAGCTCGCTTCTGGGAGCGCCGTACTCGTTCGTCAACGCATCGCTCGCGGGCGTCTACGGCCTGACCGGAGTGACCGGGACGGAGCTGCGCCAGGTGCAGCTGGACCCCCAAGAGCGCGCCGGGCTGCTCACCATGCCGGCGCTGCTCGCCGCCTCCTCGGAAGCCAGCGTGGGCAATCCCTTCAAGCGCGGCAAGCTTATCCTGGAGAAGATCCTGTGCTTCAAGCTCGAGCCGCCGCCCGTCGTGCCGCCCTTGCCGATGCCTGACGCGAGCAACCCCAAGCCCGAGCGCGAGGTCTTGGAAGACATGACATCGGGCGCGCCCTGCAACGCCTGCCATCAGCTGCTCAATCCGCTCGGCTTCGGGCTCGGTAACTTCGACGCCATCGGCAAGTTTCAAACGCTGGACGAAGCGGGCTTCCCCATCGACGCCTCGGGCGATCTGCCGGGTGGCGCGCACTTCAACACGCCCCAGGAGCTGGCAAGTGCCCTGGCCCAGAGCGAGGACGTCCGGTCCTGTTTGACCAAGCAATGGTTTCGCTTTGGCTTCGGTCGCGCCGAAAGCGCGGCCGACACGTTTTCTCTGGACGGCGCCTACGCCACCTTTCAGGCAGCCAACTACAATGTTCGGGAGCTGCTCGTCGCCTTCGTGACGACGCGCTCCTTCCTGCACCGACAAATCGAAATGGGAGAGGTGGTCGAATGAATCGCCGTTATTTTTCGCGCCGCGCGTTCCTGGCCGCGAGCGGGCTGGGCGCCGCCATGGTGCCCCTGCTGCCCAGCATCGGCCAGTCGCAGGCTGCCGGAAAAATCCGTCGCTTCATCGCGATTGCCGTGCCGAACGGACACACCGACAAGTGGCTGCCGCTGGGCGGGGAGACAGACTGGACCATCAGCCCCGACGCCGACGCGCCACTCAAGCCCTTGGAGCGGCACCGCTCGAAGGTGACGATCATGGGCGGCCTTTGGTTCAAAAATGCCTGGGATACGACGTACGTGGTCGCCAACAACGACGCGCGCATGTTCAAGCCGGGTAGCATCGGCGGTCACGCCGCCCCCCCCATGCTGCTCACGGGCGCGGTGGGAGCCAGCGGGCCCGCCCAGTTCGACGGCTGGGAAATGACCGCCGGCGGGCCTTCAGTCGACGTGCACATCGGTGAGAACCAGCCGGATTCGGCCAACGTCAAGTTCAAGGCGCTCGCGCTACGCGCCACGCGCCGCGAGAGCCCCAGCGCCTACATCTCCTTCAAGGGCAAACCCGTCACGCCGGGTGTCCAGAACACCACAGGGCTCCACGACGACCCGGTGGCGCTGTTCCGCGACATGTTCGGCGACGGAACGCTCGACGACGCCGAGCTGCAGCGCGTCATCGCCGGCAGGAAGCACATCCTCGATTTCACGACGGGACACCTGCAGGCGCTCCACAATCGCTTCGGCGCCACCAACAAGGCCCGCATCGAGGCGCACCTGGCCGCGGTGGCGGAGGCCGCCAAGAGCGTCGCCCTCGTGCACAGCTGCCAAACGCCGCTAGCGCCTGACCCCAGCAAGGATTGGCTCAAGGCCAGCCACAACGAGCTTTACCCCGAGATCATCAAGTCGCAAATCGACATGACGGTCATCGCCATGGCCTGCGATCTGACACGCTCGAGCACGATGCTGTGGAGCGACGGCGCCAACGACAACATCTCCTTCCGCTGGCTGAAGGACAAAGACCCAGGCTTCGACAGCGACGCACCCGCAAACGAATTCGGTGGCGGCCAAATCAGAACCCACCACAACCTGGCCCACCACAACACCGGCGCGCTCAAGAACTACTCCGATCAATGGTACATCGAGCAGTACGCCTACCTGCTGGATCGCCTGACCGAAACGCTCGACAGCGACGGCCGCCCGCTGATCGAGACCACCGCCGTGCTCTTCTGCAACACGCAGCGCAGCGGCGGCGGCCACCAAACCGACGACGTCTTCTGGATCCTCGGCGGCAACTACGACAACTATTTCAAGACGGGCCGCTACCTGCGCTGGGCGGGCGGGCAGCAAGGCAAACCCACGCCCCACAACCAAGTGCTCGCCGCCATGATCAACGGCTCCGGTTGCCCGCCGATCGACTTCTTCGGCGACGCGCAATACGGCGGGGAGCTCAGCGCGCTGCGCGGCTAGCTCGCGGCAACCTCGCCTCAAGAAGCGACCAAGACCAGCGAACGCGTTACGGCTTGAGTTCGACCTTCGTTACCGTGACGTGCACGATCTGCGCGTGGAAGGGCTGGACCGCGCCGTTGACCTTGTTCATGTCGGTGACCGGCGTGCCGCCGTGCGTGGTGGGAACGACCAAACCAGGCTCGTTCGGCACATTCTGGCTGGCCGGGCATACGTCCCCGTCGCCCGGGCCGCAGTTGTTGATGCTTCGGCAGTTCGAGTTCTGGTGCATGTGCCGGATGACGCCCTGGCCCGGAACCTCGAAGGTCGCGGTGTAGCCAATGGGCACGGTCTTGTGGAACTCGAGACCGGACGCCTCGGGGAACGAGTTCAGGTAGTAGTGCTCGACCTCGGTGGTGCCGTTGGGCATGAAGACCGAGAGCTTGAAGACGTTGTACCTGCTGGGAACCGCGTTGCCGCCCGTGTACCAGGCGTCCGTGCCAGCAGGGTTGTAGTAGTCCGAGAAGTCGGCGCCGCGCCGACGCACGCCGTTCTCGTAGAACTTACCTTCCACGATGCCGTTCACCGAGATGGTGACGTTGTACGTCTTGCCAAGCTCGCCGCCCAACTTGAACTCCTCCTTGAAGACGTTGCCCTTGTTCTCGAAATCGCCGCCCGGATCGGGATCGGGACAGGCACCCTGTATCGCAAGGCAGTCGAACGCTTGCACTTCCAGGCAGGGGGCCAGGTAGAACGAGCTCTTCCAGGCGAAACCGAATTCGTTCGGCGTGCCGGCGAAGGTGTCGACGGTAATCGGGGGGCCGCCGTTTCCGCCGTTTCCGCCTGCCGTGACTCCCGCGCCACCCTCCACTCCGGGTTCGCCGCCGCCGCTCGCGCCGCCCTCGCCCTCACTCGCGCCCGCGCCCTCGACAGGATCGAGCGGACCGTCGTCTGTGCCGAGCAAACTCTGGCACCCCAGCGCGATCGCTACCGTCGCCGCGCAGAAGCGCGCGGAGGAGCGAATGACTTGCTGAGCTCTTGGCACGTTGCGGCGTGGCTTCATTTCCTCCCGCGATCCGATAGATCCCATAGATCCGATAGATACCATGAGCGCTCAGATTGGTTCGAGCGAAAGAGGCTTGGGTAGTAGGGAGGCTAGGAAGGAATGGTGCCCGCAGCTCGATTTCTTCGGCGACGCGCAATACGGCGGGGAGCTCAGCGCGCTGCGCGGCTAGCTCGCGGTAAGCTCGCCTCAAAACCCGCTGCTACCGGGACCCCGGATCAGGTTGAACTGGCCGTCGGACTCGTTGATGACCCCGGGCGTTCCGCCCGTGACCACGACGCCAACCGCGTCGAGTGCCCCTTTGGAGCCCGCGTTCAGGAAGAACGAAGCATTGCCGGGGTTCTGCAGGCTGACGCCGTTGAGCCACACCCTGTCGATGACGCCCTCGCCCTGCACGTGCACGCCGGAGTACGTCGGATCGATGACGTCCAGCTCGGTGACGCTGATGTCTTGGACGGGTCCCTGGTCGGCGTGAAACTTGAGCGCCCCGTGGGTATGGTTGTAGGCCGAGCCACCGGCACGGAGCAGCGTATTGCGGTTCAGCCTCGTCATGCCCGTGAACGGGAACACGTCGAACTGGCGAGCAAACAGCACGCCCGGATACTGCACGACGTCGGCGCACACGTTATCCTCGATCAGGTTGTCTTGACCGCCGTACACGCCGAAGCAGTTCGCCTTCCACGGCACTTGGATATAGTTCTTGCGAAACGTGTTGCCGGTGCTTGGCCCTGGCGTCGCGACACTGTGCGACCAGATGGCCAGAGCGTCGTCCCCGGTATTTCTAAAATGTGAATTTTCAACCACGCAGTCGACGTGACCTCCGTAGAAGTTAACGCCGTCGGCGTGCAGGTTCCGGAAGCGTGAGCCGCGAATCGTAAAGCCCCGGGTGCCCTTGTCCATCCAGACCCCCACCTTGAAGTGCTCGACCCAGACATTCTCGACCACGCCACCGCTGCCGTTGCCGCGAAACGCCGTCTCGAGCGCCTCGTCGTCGCGCAGGACGGTGTCACCGAACAGAGCAAAGTCGTAAAACTTGCAGTTTCCGGCGCCCCAGCAGGCAAACTGGGCCTGCTTACCGTTGATGGAGGAGTGCCACATGCCGGCGCCGCGCACAGTAAGGCCCGTAACACTCAGCGGCTTTCCGTGGCTTTGGAAGGCGCCTGCCGGAATGTACAGGCCCCGGCCCTCGGCCTGCGCCCGATCAGCGCACTGCTGAATGGCGCTGGAGTCATCTCCCT
>JANNWK010000622.1:0-4177 GCA_031408355.1 Myxococcales bacterium | reverse complement strand
AAGACGCTGAAAGTCAGCCGAAACCGCGTGATTGTGTGGGCCTTGGAGCGTGAGCTGACCCAAGGCGCAAAGTGGTCGCCAGGATTCTTCTCGGAGCTCGAAGCGCCCGAACACGGAGTGGGGCTGGCGACCGATGAGATGTTGAAGGCGATCCGCAAGCACCGCCAGTCAAAGAAGCCCGTACAGCTATGAAGTACGTCCTCGACACGAACGCCGTGTCGGCGCTCATGAAGGGCAACGGCCCGGTCATAGAACGCTTGAAACGAACTGAGCGAGCAGAGGTTGGGATCCCACACCCTGTCATGGCGGAGATCTCTTACGGAATTGAGAGACTGCCCCGATCAAAACGGCGGGACGCTCTGGCGCAGCGGTTTGAGTTACTGAAGGAAGAAATCCAGCGGGTCGACTGGTCCGACAAGGTCAGTGAGGCCTTCGGCACCATCAAGGCCAAGCTGGAACGCCGGGGCGAGCGAATCGAAGACTTTGACGCTGCCGTCGCGGCCCATGCGATGGCCGAGGGCGCCGTGCTCGTCACGGCGAATCTCAAACACATGATGCGGGTGCCGGAGCTGAAGCTCGAGGACTGGTCCGAATCCGCCAGGTGAGCGGAGAGTGCACAAGACGCTAGGCCCTAGAAACGCGCTTCTACAGACCAGGCGCGAGTCCGGGAGCTGCGATTTAGCGCCGCTTTTAGGGTATTTTCGAGCAGGCAGGCGATCGTCATTGGGCCGACGCCGCCCGGTACCTTGGTGATGAAGCCGGCCACGGCTTCGGCCGCTTCGAAGTCCACGTCGCCGCATAGCTTGCCTGCGGCATTGCGATTCATGCCGACGTCGATCACCGCGGCGCCCGGCTTGACCCAGTCGCCCTTGATCAGCGCCTCGCGTCCAACGGCAGCTATCAGGACGTCGGCCTGGCGACACACGGCGGCAAGATCCGTAGTCCTCGAGTGAGCGATCGTCACGGTCGCGTGCTCGGCCAGCAGCAAGGCGGCGATGGGTTTGCCCACGAGGTTGCTGCGACCGACCACGACGGCGTGCGCCCCGGCCAGCGCTACCCCGGCCTCGCGCAGCAGTCGCAAGCAGCCCGCGGGCGTGCACGAAACCAGCCGAGCCGCGCCGGCCCACAGCGCTCCCACATTGACGGGGTGCAGGCCGTCCACGTCTTTTTCCGGAGAAATGGCCTCGATCACGAGGGTTTGTCGGATCGGTGCCGGCACCGGAAACTGCACCAGGATGCCGTCGACTGCCGGGTCGGCATTCAGCTGGGCCACAAGCTCAAGCAGCGCGGCCTCGCTCGTGCTGGCCGGCAGCCGATAGACCTTGCCGGCCATTTCGACCTCTTCCGCGGCCTTCTCTTTGTTGCGGACGTACACGGCGGAGGCCGGATCTTCACCGACGAGCACGACGTGGAGCCCCGGCGCGCGCCCGTGTTCGGCTCGGAACGCGCGCACGCCCTGGCGCACCTCGTCACGGACCTTCTGCGCTACCGCCTTGCCGTCGATGATCTGTGCCATTCGGGCCCGCTCTAGCAGGCACCGGGCGCGCTTGCCAGACTTCTAAGGCGGGCTCACGACGACGGTGAGCACCGTGACCGCGCCGGCCAAGACCTTGGCCTCGACCCGCGCACTGACCTGACCCAGCAGGAGCACGTTAACGCTGCTCAGGGTTGAGCTGGCCGGCACGTTGCCCAGGAAAATCAGGCCGCTTTCGTCGGTACCCAGGCCTTCGGACATCGTCCAAATGTCGCCGGTTCGGTAAGCCGTGACCTCAGCACCGGCTGAGGCTTCCACACCCGTAACGACGCGCGCTTGGTCGTCGACGACCTTCACCACCACTTGGGCGCGCGTGGCGGAACGCTCGGAACCGCTGAGGCTCAGTTGAAAGATGGCTTCCACGTCCTGTTCGCGGGCGACCCCGAGCACGGCGCCCGCGCTGAGTGGCGTCCGCGTGTCGGCGGGCGTGAGCGTGGGCAGGACGCCGGCGTTGGCCTCTGGCGTCACCAAGAACCAGTTCGGTTCTGTCTTGAGCACGCCCTTCAACTCGAACTCGCTCCCGTCGTACTGGGCCTTCACCCGCACATTGCCGAGCCCCGCGGCGGACACTTCGGCGCTGCCTTTGAACGGCAGCCCACCGTCAAAGAGGTCATCGCGGTAGGCGATCACGCTGCCCGGCCAGTCCGTCACGTCACTGGCTTCGGCGGCGCCCGCCCCGCCCTGGGGTTCGCCCCCAACCGACCCGGAAGGCGGGACCGTGTAGCTCCTGCAGTCCATCAGCGCCGGATCGCAGGCCGGTGCTGCCTCGGGGTGGCTGCTCTTCTCGCCGCAACCCACGCTCAGGCTGAGCCCGAGGGCCAGGAGGAGACCGCGCATGGTCAGGCCGAGGCGGGCTGAGGGGTCGCGGCGCCGCGCCGGAGCCGGGTGTGAAAGTAGACCACCGCAGCGATGAGTAGGACGCCGATGAGCTGGGAGGTGCTCAGGCCCAACAAGGCGCCGCGGTCGTCGTCGCGCACGAACTCAATCGCGAACCTGACGCCGGCATAGAGCCCGGTGAACGCCAGGAATACCTGGCCATCGTAGCGCTTCCGCCCGTGCAGATGCAGGATGAGGAACGCCGCGATCGCTAGCGCTGCCGCTGATTCGTAGAGCTGCGTCGGGTGGACGGGCAAGGACATCTCGCCCGGCATGCGCAAGAGCTTGTCTTTCCACTGGGCTTCGCTGGCCGGGCTGTTGCCGGGAAACGAAAGCGCCCACGACGAGTCCCAGACTTGGCCGAAGCAGCAGCCCGCGAGGGTGCAGCCCATTCGGCCAAAAACCAGGCCAATCGGCACGACCATGCCGGCCATGTCCGCAGCCTTCCAGAACGGGAAACGGTCCGCCTTCAATAGGTACCAGGCTGTTCCGGAGGCACCGATGAAGCCTCCGTAATAGGCGAAGCCGCCGCCGTAGAATTTCGCCCAGGCCAGGCAGTCCGCCTTCTTTGGCTTACACACGCCCTGCACGGCGTTCCAGATGCCATCGTAGGTGGAGACACATTCGTTGCGTGTGACGTGCCAGTCCACCTTCGAAGGATCCGTGCACAGGTGCACGTAGTCCCAAAAGAAACCGTCGGCGAACACGTGCAAGAGGCGTCCGCCAGCGACGCCCGCCAGGAGCATGGCCAGACCCAGATCGACGATGACGTCGGGATCCTGACCCACGCGCTTGGCCCAGAGGCAGCCCATGATCGTCGCGAACAGGAAGCCCACGAGCAGCAGGACAAAGTAGCTGGGCGCCGGGACGGTGTAGTCCCCCCCGAAGGCGGAGAAATCGAGCGTGAACAGGCGACTCTGCATGGCGGACGCAGTGTCGAGCTTTACGCCTCGGGCTTCAAGGGCTCGCTCGCTTCTGGGACGGCCGCCACCCCAGCCGACGGCGCCAGCGGCCTTCCGAGCACGGGGCCGGTCTCGACCGACTCGGGCGTGGAGGCAGCGCGTCGGGACGTGAACATATCCACCGCCATCAAACCGACCCCGACACAGATTGAGATGTCGGCGACGTTGAAGGTGGGCCAGTGGTCGGTGACGGCCCAGCCCGGCACGGCCTTCGCCACCAGGCGATTCATCGCCTCAATCCAATCGGCCTGGTAGTCGATGAAGTCGACCACATTCGAACGGATGATCCGGTCCGACAGGTTGCCCAACGCCCCACCGAGCACGAGCGGCAGCCCCCACCTGAGCGCGTGCTGCCCCGGAGTGAGCCGCCCATAGAGATTGATGATGAAAGCGATCGCCAGCAGGCTGACCAGCAGGAAGAAGGGACGCCGCACGTACTCGCTGTGGCTCTGAAAAAGGCCCCACGCGCCGCCTGGGTTGTAGGCCAGCGTGAACGCCAGATGATCCTCGATGAGCGATATCGACGGCTCGAGCGGGTTCCTGTGGCTCAGGGTGATCTCAGCCCACGCCTTGGAAGCGACATCGGCGACCAGCGAAATAGCGGCGAGCACCCCAAAGAACAGGAACGTCGGCGGCGAGCCCTCAACCGACGGCGAGCCCTCAACCGACGGCGAGCCTTCAACCGACGGCGAGCCTTCCACCGACGGACCGGCGGCCGGGGCGGCGCGGGGGGCCAGCTCCGCGGCGGGGGCGTTCTCGGCGGGCGCCGCCTCAAGGCCCAACGAAGGGGGCGACTCGGGCGGAG
>JANNWK010000621.1:0-2537 GCA_031408355.1 Myxococcales bacterium | reverse complement strand
GCCTCGGTTTCGGGCACAGCGAGGCGTCGGCGGCTGTCGGCCAAGCGCTCGGCAGTCAGCCCGGTCTTGGTCTTGGTCTAGATCTCGATGTCGAGCAGCTCTTGCGGAGGTGCTTGCTCTTGCTGGTGCCGAAAGCCAGCTGATGCGTCACCGAGGCCCGTAGCTTTCGGGCAGCGCCTGGCTCTTTCCCCTCCGTTGCTCGACAGAGCGCGGCCGGGGGCTCGCGCCGACTACGCGACGCGGGACGTGAGTGCGCTCTCTGCCGCGTGTGGGGCGGAGCGGCTCTCGTCGCCGAATTCGACGCTGGCTTCGAGGCCTGAACCCAGCCATTCCTGGGCAAGGTCCTGCGCGAGCGCGGAGAGCGCGTGGCGGAGCCGGCCGCTGCTGCGGGGCGACGCGGTGAGGCAGACGCGACCTGACTTGTGCTTGGCCATCGCGCCCATCGACAGGCTCGCGAGCTTTCGGCGTGCGGCGCTGGCGGCATGGTCCAGGCGTTCGTTGCAGGCTAGCGCTAGCGTGGACAGCCGAACACCACGCCCGAACAAGCCTTCGAGTCCTTGCACGACGCGCTCGCTGAACGCGGCGGGTGATTCGCCTTCGACTTGAGCCAGGACGCGTCGACCGGCGGTGCCGGCTTGCTCGAGGTAGCTCGGCCACTCGCCGCCCAGCTCGACGACCACGAGGAGCCCGCTGCCATGGGTTTGCTTGCGCATGTCGATTTCTTCGGGAGGGGTCAATGGGGGGGCCACCACGCTGGCCCACACTTCTCTTCATATGCCCCTGCCCCTGCCAGGCCAAGAATTCCGCGGCTTTCAGGGCCTAGGCGGAGCTGTCGTTCAGTCCAGCTGCAACTGCCTACCGATCGGGCCCACACCGGCAACGAATCCGGGCGCGGCTGGCCATTTAGCTTCGGCCGGGCCCACCGTTCAAGCTTGGGAAATGGCAGAAACAAGCCCGGCGGAGCTGCCCAACGTGCGGGTCTCGGTTGCGCTCGGCGACTTGTCCCGCCGGTCCCCCAACGGGGGGCGTGTTAGTATATAAGGGTTGAATGAGTGGGATTGCGCTTAAAACTAGGAAACTCGTCGCCGCCACCGCCGTGGGGGTCTGCCTCTCGGGCCTGAGCGCCGTGGCTCACGCGCAGAGCGACGAGCAGCGCGCTGGCGCCCGGTCCCTCGCCACCGAAGGCGCGATGGCCTTCAACGAGGGGCGCTTCAAGGACGCCGTGGAGCTGTTCGCCAAGGCCGAATCGCTGGTGCACGCGCCGCCGCATTTGCTGTTCTTGGCGCGAGCCCACACCAAGCTGGGGCAGTTCGTGAAAGCGCGTGAAGCGTACATGAAGATCATCAAGGAGCAGTTTGCCGCCAATGCTCCGCAGGCGTTTCACGATGCCAAGGTCACCGCTGAAGAGGAGCGCAAGCTGGTGGAGCCGCGCATCGGCAGTCTTGTCGTGAAGGTCGAAGGCGCAGAGAACGTGAAGGATCTGAGCGTCACCGTGGATGGCGTGCCCATCTCGAGCGTGCTGGTCGGCGTCCCCCAGCCGATGGATCCGGGCGAGCATCAGGTGGCTGCCAGCGCGCCAGGCTGGAAGGCTCAGCCCGTCAGCGTGACCTTGAAGGATGCCGGGCGGCAGACGGCCCTGCTCAAGCTGGAGCCCGACGGCTCCGCCCCAGTAGGGGCAGCGCCGGTAGCCGCGCCAGGTGCGGCGAGCGACGCGCTCGCTTCGCCCGCTACGGCAGATGCGGGGCCGAGTGGCGGGTCCAACGGCCTGCGCATCGGGGCCTACGTCGGGCTCGGTGTGGGTGTGGTGGGGCTCGGTCTGGGGACGGTTTTCTCGCTCCAATCCGCCGGCAAGCGCAGCGACGCCGACGAAGCGGCCAAAGGGATCGGGCCGCGCGGCGTGGATGCCGGGAGCCCGCTCGCCAAGAAGATCGCCGGGCTGGATGAGGACGCCGACAGCGCGAAGACGCTCGGCATTGTTGGCTTCGTCGTGGGCGGAGTGGGCATCGCCGCGGGCGTCACCCTGTTCGTGCTTTCGAGCAAGAAGTCCGAGCCCGCCGCTGCCTACCTTGAGCCCTATCTCGGGCTCGGTGCCGCTGGCGTGCGGGGCGCGTTCTGATCTTATGGGAGGGCGCTCGCGCCTTCCTAGCTTACCCAGAGGAGTATCCGTAGATGGCACATCAACGAGGCAGCGAACGAGGCGTAGTGAAAGTGGCGTCAACGGCCCTTTTGGCAGCGCTGGGAGCGCTCCTGGGCATGACGGGCTGCTCGTCCGACGAAGGCTCCGGCGGGGAACGGCTTGGAACGTCGCAATCACGCCTCCAGTGCGGCAAGCTCGGCCCCGTTTGTCCTCCGGACAACGACTGCGCGACCTATGTATGTAACCTCGCCAACCAATGCGTGATAGCTAAGTCCCTGCCGGATGGGGAGGCTTGCGCCGATTTGTCCCTAGCCAAGGGTGTCTGTGTCAACAATGCTTGCTGCACGGGTTGCGTCGAGGACGTCAAGGTCGGGCCCTCGGTTTGTCACCCGGCCAGCGC
>JANNWK010000620.1:0-2604 GCA_031408355.1 Myxococcales bacterium | reverse complement strand
GAACTCCTCGCCGCCGATGCGTCCAATCGAGTCGTAGGCGCGCATGCCGGCCTTGAGGCGACGGGCGGCCTCGCGCAACACGGCATCGCCAGCGGCGTGGCCATGCGTATCGTTGATATTCTTGAAGTGATCGAGATCGCCCATCAGGACGGACACGGGCGCGCCGCGACGCGACGCGCGAACCACCTCCTTGTTGAGCTGCTCCAGAACCGCGCCGCGGTTGAGCAGGCCGGTCAGCGAATCGTGCATGGCCTCAAAGCGCAGCGACTCACGCGCCTTCACGAGTTGTTCCTGCAGCTCGATCACCCGACGGCCAGCACGCAAGCGCACCTTGAGTTCGAGTGGGTTGCAGGGCTTGACCAGGTAGTCATCGGCCCCGGCGTCGAGACCTGCGATGATGTCGCTCTTGTCGTCCTTGGCCGTGAGCAATACCACGTACACGTACGGCTCCTGGGGGCCGCTGCGAATGGCCTTGCACACCTCGATGCCATCCTTCTTGGGCATCACCCAGTCGACTACCAAGAGGCGCAGCTCGGGGTCGGCCTTCAAGGCCTCCAGCGCCGACTCACCATCGCGAGCGAGCGTCACCTCGTAGCCCCAGCCAACGAGCCAATGCTCGAGCATAGTGCGTGCGATCGGTTCGTCGTCGGCTAGGAGAATCTTCATGAGGTCGCGGGTACGGCCTAAGTGTCGCCGAATGGCTGAGCCGCCGCCATGTTCAAGCTCGCACTCACGGCTACGGCGCTTTTTATGGAATGCTTAAGGGCCCCGCGCTGGCGACGCTTACACTGCGGAACTACTGTTCTTTTCGATGACAACCCCCGGCCGACTGCTAGGCTCCGCGGGTCTTGCTCCGCGCACTCAGGGCCTTGCTCCTGTTCTGGACCATCCTCGGAACCTACGCCGTGGCTTGGGCCGGCTCACGCTTGGGCTCGCCGGAGTGGCGACGCCGCTGTTTCGAAAGGGCCCACCGAACGAGCGCGCGACGGCTCGCGGACGGCTTCGCCCGGCTGCGGGGCGTCTTCATCAAGATGGGGCAGGTGCTAAGCGTTACCGGCACCTTCCTACCCAGCCAATACGGCGAGGCTCTGGCCCAGCTACAGGACAGGGTGCCTGCCCGACCCTTTTCGGAGATCGAGAGCCGACTGGTCGAAGCGTTCGGAGACAACCCGCTTGAACGCTTCGAAAGCTTCGACCGGACGCCGGTCGCCGCCGCGTCGCTGGCTCAGGTGCACCGCGCGACCAGCAGAGACGGGCGGCCGCTGGCTGTCAAGGTACTGTACCCGGGTATCGAGCGGCTCATCCGCATCGACCTAGGGGTCCTGCGTTCGCTCTTGCCGGTCGTCAAGCTGCTGCTGCCGGTTTCACGGGTGGAACGAGTGCTGGACCAGCTGGCAGAAATGCTGGCGCGCGAGACAGACTACCAACACGAGCGCCAGAACATGCAGCGCCTACGCGCCATATTCGCGGCGCGCGCAGATGTGGTGGTGCCAGCCGTTGAGGAGGCTCTCACCGCCCGGGGCGTGCTCAGCATGTCTTTCGAAACCGGCGTGAAGATCAACGACCGCAAGGCGCTGGCCGAGCTCGGCGTGGAACCAGAAAGCGTGGCTCGGCTACTGGTGAGTTGTTACTTCACCATGCTGTTCGAGCATCGCGTATTTCACGCCGATCCCCACCCTGGGAACTTCCTCGTGCGACCGGGTCCGAAGCTCGTGATGCTAGATTTCGGCGCGGTCGAAGTGGTCACCGAGCGCCTACAGACCGGGATGAAGCAGGTGGTTTTGGGTGCGATGACCAAGAATGACGATGGCGTCCTGCGCGGGCTGGAGTACATGGGCTTCGTGGCCCAAGGTGGAGACCGCGAGCTTTTGGCGCGGGTCGGCCGCGAATACTTGAACGTGCTCGCCTCCGTCAAAATCAACGATTTTTCCAAGCTGGAGCGGGCACAGGTGGAGAAGCTCTCCGGCTACGATCAGACGCGGGGCAGGCTGCGCGAGGTCATGAAGAGCGTCGAGTACCCTGAGGGCTACTTCTACGTGGAGCGAACGCTGGCGTTGCTGTTCGGACTGGTCGGACAGTTGGCTCCCAAGCAGGGCCTCCCAGGCTTGTTGATGCCGTATGCGTCGCAGGTTCTTCTGATGGGCAGCGCGAACCCCGCGCCCGCCGCAGCGCCGATAGCCGCGGTCGACCCCGAGCCTCCCCTGTGACGCTGCTGCGACTGGCAACGCCGCTGGCCGCCGCTTTTGCGTGCGGACTTGGCTGCGGGGCGCCAAGCGGTGCGCCGCGAAGCGGGCCCGGCGCGGCCCTCCAGTCCTGCGAGTATCGGGTGGGGCTCAGCGCCGCGGGTGTGGCTCATGTTAGGGCCAGCTGCCGTGGCGCCCGAGACGTCATGTTTCGAGTCGCGAGTCAGTCGCTCACAGCCAGCGTGAAGAGCTCGGCCGCACGAGGCAGCCAGGCAGGCTCGTGGCGCGCTAGTTCGGGCGGCATCGAGTACCAGATCGACCTCGCTCTGCTGGCCGCTCGCGGTGGGGGCATCGACAGCGCGGTGCACGTGGGAGAGTCCTTCGTGGCTCCGCTTTCGAGTTTGCTCCTCGTGCCGGAGCC
>JANNWK010000619.1:0-2794 GCA_031408355.1 Myxococcales bacterium | reverse complement strand
GCTTGCCGGCGCCGGGGCCGCGCGCCCGAGCAGTTCGCTCGTGCCGGTCGTGCGCACGTCGCTCAGCGCGGGCCAGGCTCAAGAGGCGCTCGGCAAGGCCTGGCAGCGGGTCACCGGCGAAGTGCCGAGCGAGCAGACGCTTTCGCTCATCACCGCGCAGTGGGCCCATGAAACGGGCCACGGTGCGTCGATGTACAACTACAATTTCGCCGGCATTAAGGGTGCGGGGCCGAGCGGGCTCTCGGTTGCGCAGCGCACGACCGAAGGACACGGCGCTTCCGAGCGCCGCATTGTCGACAACTTTCGTGCCTACCGCACGGCCGAGGAGGGCGCGACCGACTACGTGCAGCTCCTCAGTCGACGCTTCCCCGACGCGGTGAATGCCGCGCGTGCGGGTGACCCCGCTGGCTTCGTCCGGGGGCTCAAGGCGAAGGGCTACTTTACCGGCCACGAGGGGGCGTACCTCTCGAGCGTCACCTCCATCGCGGCGCGCCTGAGCGGAGGCCCGCTGGCTCAGCCGATGGGCGCGCCCCAGCCGCTCGAGTACGGCGGCCCACCGCGTGGCAGCGCGGCACTACCCTACGATCTCCGCGGCCTATACGCGGAAATGTCGCCAGCCTCGCCCGATGCATTCGTCGATGCTCTGAGCATCACCGACCAGATCAACCGCGCAGCCTTGCGGGCCTTCTCCGGTAATCCGGACGACGCTCAAGACGGAGCGCGACCGGCGCTATGAACGCACGCGTGGATGGCGCTCGGAACTACCTTGACGTTCGCTACAGCGAGACGGAGCGTCCGTACACCAGCTACCCCGCGAAGCTGACAAGCTACCTCGCCGACGAGTACCTGCGCGGCTACCGGGGCGCTAGGCTCCTGGATTTAGGCTGCGGTCGCGGCGAGTTCCTGCACGGCTTCGCTTCCGCTGGGTTCCAGGCGACTGGCTTCGACCGTGCCCGCCCCGAGCAGCCTCGTTTCGACGAGTCGGTCGTGGTGGGCGATTACGAGAAGGGCGGGCTACCCTTCGAAGACGCGAGCTTCTCGGTCGTCTTTAACAAGTCCGTGTTCGAACACGTCACCGATATTGCCGGGCTACTCGGCGAATGCCATCGGATCTTGGACGCCAACGGACGGCTGGTCACCTTGGTGCCCGACTGGATGGCGCAGTGGCGTCACTTCTATGACGACTGGACGCACGTCAGGCCGTTTACCCTGACCGGGTTGCGTGAGTGCATTCAGAGCCATGGCTTTCAGGTGCGCGAAGCCGTGCGATTTAGGCAGCTGCCGCTGCTCTGGGAGCACCCCTACCTGAGCCCGCTCGCCGATGCGGCTTCATTGCTGCCGAACGTCTTCAAGCGCTCCAAGTTTGTCCGTTTCTCTAAGGAATGGATGCTGCTGGTGGTCGCCGATCGCGTCGGCTGAGCGATCGCAGCATGAGTTGGCAGGCGGCTTGCAATACCACTCGTCTCACGGAGAGAAAAAACATGCCTCAGGTCAAAATTGGTGACGTTATGGTCGGCGACGGTGCGCCCTGCTACATCGTCGGAGAGATTGGCATCAACCACAACGGCGACCTGGGGACGGTTCGTCGCCTGGTTGACGTTACTGCGATTGCCGGCGCCAATGCCGTCAAGTTCCAGAAGCGCACGGTAGAGCTCGTCTACGGCGCCGAGGAGCTGGCCCGGGTTCGTGAGAACCCGTTCGGCGCCACGAACGGCGACCTGAAGCGTGGCCTAGAGTTCGGACTCGACCAGTACCAGCACATTGATCGCTACTGTCGAGAAAAGAACGTGGCTTGGTTCGCGTCCTGTTGGGACGAAGCGTCCGTTGACTTCATTGAGCGCTTCGCTCCGCCCGCCTACAAGATCGCTTCGGCGAGCATGACGGACGATAATCTGCTTCGGCATCACCGA
Organism: Myxococcales bacterium; assembly: GCA_031408355.1. Lineage (GTDB taxonomy): Bacteria > Myxococcota_A > Polyangia > Polyangiales > Polyangiaceae > PMG-095. The sequence continues at coordinate 884 of JANNWK010000619.1, read as the reverse complement.
AGCACGGGTCGCCCGATGATTCTGTCCACGGGCATGAGCACGCTAGCGCAGGTGGACCACGCCGTAGAGGTGCTGGGTACACAGGACCTAATCATCCTACACACCACCAGCGCCTACCCAGCGAAGGTGACGGATCTGAACCTGAAGCTGATCCCGGCGCTCGCGGCGCGCTACGGCGTGCCCGTGGGCTACTCGGGCCACGAGGTCGGGCTGGCCACCAGCTACGCGGCGCTCGCGCTCGGCGCCTGCATGATTGAGCGGCATATCACGCTGGATCGCGCGATGTGGGGCACGGACCAAGCGGCCAGCGTCGAGCCACAGGGCTTGATGAAGCTGGTGCGCGACGTTCGAGTCATTGAGCAGAGTCTCGGCGACGGCGTGAAGAAGCTCACGGACGACGAAGTGCCTATCATGAAGAAGTTGCGCCGCGTGGGCTAGGGCCCATGCAAGCGGTGAGCAAATTCCAGCATCGTATCGGCGTCATGCAAGGGCGGCTCTCGCCCAGGCCACCCGGCAAGCTCCAGGAGTTTCCATGGGCTAGCTACGCAGAGGAATTCCCGAAGGCTGCTCAATTGGGGCTGCACTCCATCGAGTGGATCTTCGAGCTCGAGCGCTTCGAGGAAAATCCGCTCTGGACCGAGACGGGTCGGGACCAGATCCGCGAGCTTGTGCAGTCGAGCGGGGTCGCTGTGCAGTCAGTGTGCGCGGACTACTTCATGCAGCGCCGCCTAGCGGGTGAGAGCCCCGCCGCGCTGGCGGAAAACTGCCAAGTATTGGCTCAGTTGATCGTGGCGGCCCGCAGCGTGGGAGCGGATCGCATCCTGATACCACTCCTCGAAACCTCGGCGGTGGACACGCCAGAGCTGAAGCGGGAGGTGGTTGCC
>JANNWK010000618.1:0-11190 GCA_031408355.1 Myxococcales bacterium | reverse complement strand
GGCAGCGCCGAGGGCGAGCGAAGCGAGGCCGGGGTGACCGGGGAAGCGCTGGCTGTACTGATACGACTTCAGCTCGCCCCCGCGAGCCGCTACACCTTGCTGATATTCCGACCACAGCAGCTCGATCGTGGCCGTGTTCTTGTGCAACTCGTGGCGCACGTGGCCGCACGGGCGTGGAGTAGACTGCCGGGAGAATGCGCCCGCCCGTCCTGAAAGCTCCCCGTTTGCGCCCCGGTGACACCATCGGCGTCGTCAGTCCGTCGTGGGGCGGCGCCGGGACATTTCCGCACCGCGTCGAGCGGGGCATCGCCCAACTGGAGGCGCTTGGCTACGCCGTGAAGCTCGGGCGACACGCATTGAATTGCCGCGGCTTCGTGTCGGACGAAGCGCAAAATCGCGTCAAGGACCTACACGATCTGTTTCAGGATCCAACGGTTGGGCTGATCCTCGCGGCCATTGGTGGCGACCACTCTTGCCACTTGCTCCCGCTCTTGGACATCGAGCTGATCCGGCACAATCCCAAGCCGCTCGTCGGCTTTTCCGACGTGACCGTGCTCAACATCGCGATTTGGCAAGCCACGGGTCTGGTCACGTTCAACGGTCCAGCGCTGCTCACGGATTTCGCCGAATACCCCAAGGTGCTCGAGTACACGCAGCACAGCTTCCTAAGGGCAGTGACCGAATCGACGCCCGTCGGCAGGGTCACGCCAGCCGCCGACTGGACCGAAGAGTTCTTGGACTGGAGCACCCAGGCCGATCTTGAACGTCCACGTGCGCTAACGGCATCGGGCGGCTGGACCTGGCTCAAGCCGGGCTTCGGCGAAGGGGTATTGGTCGGCGGCTGCCTCGAGTCGCTACAGCACCTCCGAGGCACGCCGTTCTGGCCCGACTGGAGCGAGGCCATCTTCTTCTTCGAGACTTCGGAGAACAAACCCACGCCGGCCGCCGTGGACGCGCTCCTGATGGACTACGAGAACATGGGTGTCCTCCAACACCTACGCGGCATGCTCGTCGGTCGTCCCATGCGCTATTCGCACGACGAAAAGGCTCAGCTGCGCGAGGTCATCCTAGAGCGTACACGCCGCTACGACTTCCCGATCGTGACCGACATGGATTTCGGACACACGTCGCCGCAGCTCACGATCCCAATTGGATGCCGAGCTCGCATCGACACGGCATCGCCAACGTTCGAAATCCTGGAAGCTGGTGTCGCGTAGCTGCGGGTGCGGGCGGCACGGCGCAGATTGTCCCCGAGCGCGAGCCGCTCGCTTCGTGCTCCCTCAGCGCCTGGGACCCCTGTGAAAACGACACTGACCAGCGTCAGGCGGTCTGTGTCGACCGCACCTGCACGACGGATTGCGCCAAGTTCGACCCGATCCGGTGGCTGGGGCACCGGGGGTTGCCCCAAGCCCCAGCGCCGAACCCCGCCACCCCGCAAAACGACCGTGGATCCGCCTCAAGCTTCAGCCCGACCGAAGACCTGTGGTAGGCGAGCTAGCGGAGGCGAGGCTCAACGTGCAACGCGAACCAGAAGGCCCGACCGAAGGAGAAACCCTGAGCGACGTGCTGCTGGACGCCCCGCTCGTCGTGCGGATTGAGCTCGGTGCCGTGAGCATGACGGCTCGAGAGTGGGCGGGGCTTGGTCCCGGCGACGTCATCGAGACCGCTCAGCGCGTGGCCGAACCGGTCGTTTTGCGAGTGGCCGGACGCGAGGTGGGGCGGGGCGAGCTCGTCAACGTGGACGGACAAGTCGGCGTCAGGATCCAAAAGCTCTTGGGTGACCGATCGTGAAGTGCAACGCCATGTTGGCGGTGCTGATGCTTGGGTGCGTTGGCGCCTGCAAGTCGCCTCCCGCGCAGCAGCAAGCTCCTGCGACGACTCCGAGCGCGGCGCCCAGCGTCAGCGTGCCCACCGCCACGGCAGTCAAGGCGGCCTGGTATGAAGGCCATTGGCAAGGCACCTACAAGGCAGAGCTGTATCGAATCGAGCTCGCGGTGGGCGGCGTAAAGGCGTGGAAGCAGGACGACGGCAGCCAAGCGAGCGGTGACGGCAAGCTCACGTTGAATGCCCAGCCGGATGGCAGCGTTGCCGGCAGCGCCAGCGGCCCATTGGGAGAACACACGGTAAGTGGCCGCATTGAGGGCGATCGCGCCGCGCTGGAGCTGATCCCCAAGGAAGCGGGCGGGTTTCGCGGCGTGGTCCTAGCGTCGCAGGAAGCCGCCGGCATGAAAGGCCATCTCAGCGCCTCCACCGGCGACAGCCTTTCGGTGAGACAAGCGAGCGTCGTGCTGACTCGGGCCGCGCCTTGAACCAGGTCGCCGACAGCATCCCCGACAGGCTGGCCGCGGTCCAGGAACGCATCCACCGCGCAGCCAGGGAAGCCGGCCGGGATCCTGCGAGCGTGCGGCTCGTCGCCGTCTCGAAGCTGCAACCCACCTCCGCTATTCGCGAGGCCTACGCCGCAGGCCAGCGAGACTTCGGCGAAAACTACGTACAGGAGCTAGCGCAGAAGGCCGAGGAGCTCCGGGACCTTTCCGAGCTGCGCTGGCACCTGATAGGCCACCTGCAGCGCAACAAGGCCCGCCACGTGGTCGGCATCGCCAGCCTGGTTCACACCGTTGACTCCGAAGCGCTCGCGGGCGAGCTCGAACGGCGCTTTGTCGGCGCCCGCGCCGCCGCGGCTGACCGCTTGTCAGTGCTGGTCGAGCTCAGTATCGCTGCGGAAGCCCAGAAGCACGGGGTAGCGCCCGCCGAGTTGGGCCCGCTGCTTCTGGCGATTGAGGCCTTGCCTGGCCTGCGCCTGTGCGGGCTCATGTGCGTGCCGCCGCTCAGCCTCGCGCCCGAGGCAGCGCGTCCCTATTTCGACGCCCTGCGCGAGTTGCGGGAGCTCCACGGCGGCGAAGCGCGGCTCCCCGAGCTCAGCATGGGCATGACGCAAGATCTCGAGCAGGCGGTGCTGGCAGGCGCCACGCTCGTGCGCGTCGGCAGCGCGATCTTCGGAGCACGCGGTGCCAAGGCTTAGGGCACGCTGAATGGCACGCAAGCCAGCGCCCCCGAGCTCAGGCACCCTGCTCGAAGCAGCCGCGCGCCGCGCAGCGGGCACCGGGCATCCGGCAACGCCGCCGCTAGCAGATCGGATGCGACCGCGCAGCATCGAAGAGGTTGTCGGGCAGAAGCAGCTTCTCACCGAAGGCAAGCTGCTGCGCGAGGTGATCCAAAAGGATCGAGTGCCGTCGCTCATTCTGTGGGGCCCGCCGGGTTCGGGGAAGACCACGCTCGCCAATGTGATCTCCCAGCTGACCCGCTCCGAGTTCGTGCGCTTCAGCGCGGTCCTGGGCGGTCTACCCGAGCTGCGTGAGCTACTGGCGGCGGCCCGCGAGCGCCGGGCCTACCAGGGCAAGGCGACCTTGCTCTTCGTCGACGAGATCCACCGCTTCAACAAGGGTCAACAGGACGCGTTCCTGCCGCACGTGGAAGACGGCACCATCACTCTCATCGGCGCCACCACCGAGAACCCCTCATTCGCCGTCAACGCCGCGGTCCTCTCCCGTTGCCGCGTCTTTCGGCTCGAGCCGCTGGAAGAAGAGGACGTGCGGCAGCTGCTCGAAAGGGCCCTGGCCGACCAAGAACGAGGCCTCGGGAACTTCGGGCTCAAGGCCGAACCAGCGGCGCTGACGGCCATTGCGCGCGCCGCTGGCGGCGACGCGCGGCGCGCGCTCGGCATGCTGGAAACCGCCGCCAGCATGGTGAGCCCCTCCGGCAACATCGATCTGGCGCTGATCGAAGCGGCCGCCGAAAGCCGCACCCTGCTTTACGACAAGAGCGGCGAAGAGCACTACAACGTCGTGAGCGCGCTCATCAAATCGATGCGCGGCAGCGATCCCGACGCCGCGCTCTACTGGCTCATGCGCATGCTCGAAGCCGGCGACGATCCGTTGTTCGTGCTGCGACGCCTGGTGGTGTTCGCCAGCGAAGACGTCGGCAACGCCGATCCGCGCGCACTCTCGGTCGCGACCAGCGCCGACGCGGCCTTCCGACGCATGGGCATGCCCGAAGGCCTCTACCCGATTGCGCAAGCCTGCCTTTACCTAGCCAGTTGCCCCAAGTCCGCGGCCGTCAAAGCGGCCATCGGTGCGGCGCGCGCGGCCATCGAGACCCACGGCGCCCTGCCGGTCCCCAAGAAGCTGCGCAACGCCGTCACCTCGCTGATGCGCGACGAAGGCTACGGCAGCGGCTACAAGTACCCGCCCGACTTTGAGGGCAGCGTCGTGCCGGGTGAGAGCTACCTGCCCGACGCGCTCTACGGCCAGCGCTTCTACGAACCCAGCCAACAGGGCCTAGAACAAGCCATCGGCGAGCGCCTCGCGCGACTGCGAAAGCCACCCAAGAGCTGAACCGGGGAACGGCCTGGCTAAAGGGAGGCCGGTCACCGGTCGTTCAGCACGTCCAAGGCACTTGGCGACCTCGAGCTATCCGGGACTCACATTCCCCCACCTGGTCCCACACTCCGAGCTCACCGTCGCAGGGGACCCCGGAGGCGCTGCGCGCAATCCGACAGAATCGGCGCGCTGGCTGTCCGCGCTCGTGGAGAACAGCAGCGACTCAATCGTGGGCGTCGACTTCCGGGGCGTCATTCAAAGCTGGAACGCTGGTGCGCAGCGCCTATTCGGCTACACGCCGAGCGAGATGCTCGGTCGCAGCGGTGGCATCCTGATTCCGTCAGGCCGAACCGACGAACTCCAGGAGGTGCTCGGGGACGAAGAGCAGTTCATCGACTCGTTTCGTTTTGAAACGCAGCGCGTGCGCAAGGACGCAACGTTGGTCGAGGTCGCCGTCACCGCGTCACGAGTGCGAGACGATCAGGGTCACGGGCTCGGTTGGTCGCTGGTGTCTCGGGATGTCACCGAGTCCAATCGCCTGAAGGCCGAGCTGTCGCGCGCCAAGGAGCTGATGGAAGCGACTTTTTCCTGCATCGCCGACGGCGTCGCGCTGCTGGACGCTGAGTGCAAGCTGCTGCTGGTCAATGACTCCTACCGAAAGCTGCTCGCTCTGCACGAGACAGACCTCTCCGGCAGAGATCCGGCCTTCCTGGCCAACCACATCCGAGAGTTGGTCGATGACCCGGCGTGCCTAGCGGACGAGCTCGGTCTAGCGCTGGCAGATCACGAGACTCGAACCAGCGAGCTCTTGCTGGTCCGGCCGGTGCGCCGCTGGTTGCGCCGTTCGATCACGGCAATCGCCAGCGGTGCAGAGCGGCTGCATCTGGTGGTCTGGCGGGACGTCACCGTCGAGCGCGATACCATGGCCGAGCGCGACCGCGAGATCGCGACCGATACCCTGACCGGCATCCCCAATCGACGTGCGGCGCTGGCGCGCTCCAAGGACTTGCGGCGTCGACGGAACATGACCAGCGTTGCGCTGTTCGATATCGATCATTTCAAATCTGTGAACGACAGATTCGGGCACGCCAAAGGCGACGAGGTGCTGTGCGCCGTGGCCACGACGCTCGCCCATCAGGCGTGCGGGTCCGACCTGGTCGCACGCTGGGGTGGCGAGGAGTTCCTCGCTCTAGTCGGAGCCGATCTGGCGGGCGCTACGGCGCTTTGCGAGCGAGCCCGCGAGGCCGTGGCTCGCCTGGACATCCCGGGTGTCGGCCGGGTCACCATCTCCGTCGGCGTCACCACCATCACCGACGACTTCGAAGCGGCGCTCGAGCGCGCGGACGCGGCCCTCTATCGAGCCAAAGCCGGCGGTCGCAACCGCGTCGAGCCGACTTGACCCGTTCGCGGGTGCGAGAGGCTGGGAGCGAAGCTGACTCGCCTAGACCCTCAGCCGAACAGTTCGCTCACGCCGCCTAGATTCCATTGGTCGGCGCCGTACTTGGCGAGCGGCGTGTAGCCGGTGCCCTGGACGCCCGCAGCGAGCGCCCACTGCTTCGACACTTGGGTCCAGACGTCGGTCATGTAGCGCTTGCCTTCAGGCTTGGCCTTGAAGTCGAAGTAGTGACCGCCCTTCATGTTCAGGAACTTACCGCCGAACATCAGGACCGGCATGTCTCGCCAGTCGTGCGGATTGCCAACGCTGACTTCGTTCCAAAACACGACCAGCGTGTTGTCGAGCAGGCTGCCGCCGGTCATACCGTCGGGCGTGTTGGCCAGGTCGTTCAGCAGGTTCGCCGTCATGGTGCAGTGGTACTTGTCGATCGCCCACTGGCCCATGATCGGGTTCGTGCCGCCGTTGTGCGAAACGGCGTGGTAGCCCTCGACGGCGTCCATCGTGACGTTAGGCAGGAGGAGGGGAATGATGTTCTTGTAGCGAATGCCTGCGTTACCCCAGCCGTAGGTGAAGGTCGCCACGCGGGTGAGGTCGCACTGAAAGGCGGTCTTGATGAGCTGAAGCTGCTGGAGCGCTGCCTCGTGGTAGCGCATGTCGTTCGCCGAATTGGTGTCACCGTCTCCAGCAGTTCCAGCCGGAACGTCGCTGTCCACGGGCTTTAGCACCGGCGGCGTGCACTCGCGTCCGCTGCCGTCGGTGACGAGCTGCAGCTCAAGCTGCCGAATCGCAGCCAAATGCGCGTCGACTTTCTCTCTCGCCAGCGTGGGCAAGCGCGGCTGGAGTCCGTTCAGGTCGCCAATGATGTAGTCGATCACGCTCTTGTTTTGCGCTTGGCGGCGCGCGTCCGCTTCCGCGTCCATGCCCGCCATCGCGCCGCCAAAGATGTTCTTGAAGGCGATCGCGGGATCGGCTTGCGGCATCAACGGCGTGGGCTGTGCGGCGTTCGGGTTGTCCTTCGAGTAGGAAACGGCGCGCAGGCAGAAATTGGCCGGCTGGGCCGAGATCAAATCCGGCGAGAGGCTGATGGACGGAATGGCCGCCAGCGACGCCAAGGTCGGAATCGTGTTGACGAACAGCTGATCGATAGAGCGATCGGTCGCCGTGAAGAACTTGGCGTTCGGATCGGTTGCCTCGGACTCGCGTCCGGGGATCACCGGCCAGGCCTTGTTGTCGCCTGGGCCTGCCGGTGGCGGCGAGATCATCGCCAGCATGCCGGCGCCGTGTTTGTCCCCGTACCATTCTTGTACGCGGGGGCAGTCGAGGCCCTTCATCACCACCATGCTGTTTCTGACGGCCTTGAACGAATCGATCAAGCCGCCTGGGGCAACCACCCAGTCCATACCCCCGGAGGCTCCGGAGGTGGGCCACCAGTACGAGGGGGCTCCCGGTTGATCTTGGGGGTTCATCACTGAGCCGCAGGGGCGATGAATGATCAGCAGCCGCTGCGGGGCTGTTCCCGTCTGCGTTTGAGCCAGGATGGGCCGCAGGAAGGCGGCGGCCGCGGTGCTGACTCCGAGGCCTCTCAAGAGCGTGCGTCGTCCGATGCTGCGATTCATGTCGACGATTCCTTACTTAGAGGCCAGGTCGCGGTTGGCAAAAGCGGGAGAGGTGAGGATGGCCTTGAACAGATCGACGAACTTGCCGCTCTTGGCAAAGCTGTCTTTGACTTGCTGGATGGCGCACGAGTTCTCCTCGTTGGCGTTGTGGTCGAGCGTGTACTTGGTCAGCAGCCCGACCGCGCAATCGGCCGCGCGCCGTCCGCCCTTCAACCGATCTGCGATTTCTTTCAGGCCAGAGACGGGGCCGTCCATGTCTTCGCCGACGCCGCTGACCGTGGCTTGAGAAACGACCGGCTTGTTGTCTTCCGGATCGATCGTTCGGTAACGGCCGATCGCGTCGAAGTTCCCACTCGCCATGCCGAAGGGATCGAAGAAGCGATGACATCCCCCGCACGTGGGCAGGGCCAGGCGCTGCTCCGCCTTCTCCCGCTCGGTGCCCATCATCGACTTGGCGATGTCGGCCGCGCCGGGGGGTGGGGTGCCGATGGCCACGCCGCAGACCAGGTTCTCGTGGATCCACAGTCCGCGATGCACGATGTCGTCGCTTGCGGCGTGGGTGTTCGAGGTGGCCAGCAGCCCCGGATGCGACAGGAAACCCGCGTTGCGCTCTGCAGGCAGCTGCACCGGCATCAGGCCGCTGCCCTGCACGGCCGGGAGCCCGAAGACCTTGGAGATCTCGTCGTTGGCGTAGAACGTGTTCGAGCTGAAGAGGTCACCCAGCGAGCCCGTCCAAACCAGGTCATTCAGGAAGAGCTGGGCGCTCTGGTAGAGGCTGCTGCGTAGCGTTGCGGTGTACTCCGGGAAGGTCGCCGTGTCCTTGCCCACGACCGGGATCTTCTCGATATTCAGGTAGTAGCCGACCTTCTTGGTTAGAAGGTCGCGCGCTGGCTGCAGCGCCAGCAGGCGATCGACCTCTGCGCTCAAGACTGCTGGCTGCGTGATCGTGCCGTCGACCGCCTTGGCCCAGAGTGCGTCGTCCGGGGTCGTGGCGAGCAAGCTGAAGCTCACGGCGTTCGCGAGCTCAAAGGGCGTCATGGCGACTGAACCAGACAGCCCCGAAGCATCCGTCCCTACCTCCGTCCGATACAGGTAGGCGCCGCCAACCAGTGCGGCTTGCATCACCATGTCCATCGCACGCGGCGCGCCATCTGGCAGACCGCCGTTGAAGATGGCCATGAGCCCGGTGATCTCTGCGTCCGTGACGGGCCGCTTCCACAGCCGCGGGAGCTTCGTCCGCAAGAAGGCCTCGACGCAGGCGGCGGCGACGGGCGCGTCCCCGCACGGCTTCACCTTGGCGGCCACCTGCTCAGCGGCGCGGAAGTACTGCTTGGCGACATCCACGCTGGCAACCGAAGCGGTCTCATTCAACGGGTAGTCCCCGGTGTTCACCGGCTTGGCTTCGGGCACGAACTCGACGCCGAACACGTCGCGAACCATGTTCGTGTATTCGGCATCGGTGATGAGCGAGATGCGGGCCGGAGCGAAGGACGCATTGGGGTTGCAGTCCGTGCTGCTGCTGCCGCCGGTGCCAGGGCCACCGCCAGCGCCACCGCCACCTGGCTGCCCCGGCCCGGCGTTGTTGCCCGAGCTAGAGCAGGCCGCAACGCTGAGAGTCCCTGCGACTGCGAGCACGTAACCTGCGAAATTTTTCATGACTCACCTGGGTGAAGCGATGACGGATTCGGTCTGCCCGGCTACTAACCACACGGTTTTCCAAGAGTTGGGTCGCGAGGTAGGAGGGGGTCTTGGCCGAGCGCGAACGCGACTCCTCCAACTGAGTTTGTGCCATGAACTCCGGCTTCCAACCAGATTCCACGGAAAAACGCTGGAAAAAGCTGGAAGCTTACCGGTCGCATGCCGGCCTACCGTCCCGAACATTCGGGCACACCTATCCCCAGATCCCCAGAGCTTGACTCGCTGTTCCCCGGCCACGACGCCCCCCCGGCTTTGCCCGGGCTCGAATTGACCGCTGACCTCAGCCCACCAGGCTAGGCAGCGGAGTTTGGCAGAACTCTTGGTCACCGAAAGTCGTGCGGGGATCCCCGAGGTGGTTGAATATGGAGACGAGCAGGTTGTTGTGGGGCGTGCTGGGGCCGCAGTCCAGGACGCGGCCGCCTTTGATGCCGCCGCCAGCGAGCAGGAACGGCATGTTCTCTTTGGCGTGCTCTGGCGGGTGGGCCAGCTCGGTGCCAAAGAAGACCAGCGTTTCATCGAGCAGCGTGTGCCCGCCCATGTCGACTTTGTCCATCGCGGTGAGCAGGTGCGCGTGCATCTGCGAATACCAGGTGCAGATCTGTTCGCAGGCGCCGGGCGCATAGCCGTCGACGAAATCACCCTTCAAGGCGTCGTTGCCATCGTGCTGGTAGTAGTGGTGGTGGTTCATCAGCCCAAGCCAGGGGAAGGTGTGCTTGGCCTCGGTATCCGTCCATTGGAAGGAGCCCACTGCCGTGACTTCACAGGCCAGGGCCATGACCATCATGTCCATCAAGAAGGTACCGACCTTAGGGATGACGGCGTCCGTCGTCTCGGACATGTCCGTGCCGAGCGTGGGGTTGTAGCCGGTCGTATCCACCGCGGCGGGTGGCTGGCACGCGCCGCCGACCTTCACCACCTTGTCGAGACCCGTCTCGAAGCTGCGCAGCTGCGTTAGGTGCTCTTCTAGCCTTGCCTTGTCCCTGGCGCCGAGACGAGCGGACAAGGCTTGGTAGCGTTCACCCACGAAATCCAAGATCGATCTGCCTCGGGCCACGGCGGCCGCTTGCCCCGCAGTGTCGACGCCAGGCTGCACGGCGCCGAACAGATCGGTAAACAGCTTCTGCGGATCGAGCTGCGGCGGGAGGGGCAGCATCTCGGCCGTGTCGGCAAAATTTACGGTATTCTGGGGGCCGAGCTTGCTGTTGCTACCCCCGGTCGCCCAACGCACGGCCATTTGAAGACTCGGCAGCTTCTTGCCCTGGGAGAGGGTCTTGGCCAGTACCTGGTCAAGCGAAGGCCCCTTCGGGTAGTTGCCACCACCGGGCTGCGGCACCCCGGTGAGCCAGCTCACGATGCCGGCCTGGTGCTGCTCGCCGCCCGCCTTGTGCCAGATCCCCGTCATGCTGAGCCCCTTCGGGACCAGCACCTTGGGAAACACCGGCGCTAGCGGCGCCAAGATCGGGCTGAGAACTGGAGCGTTGGCGGGGCCGCCAGGCCAGAACTTTTCGGTGACTTTTCCCCCAGACTGCTGAGCGACGGTGCCGCCCGGCTGGTAGACGCTAAGAAAGCGCTTGGCCAGCGGAGCACCCTGCGCCCGAGCAGTCTTCTGCGTGCCCATCACCTCGAGCCAAGGCAGCGCGATGGCGATCGAGCCTGTGCCCCGCAAGACCGTCCGACGATCGAGCTTGAGCTTTCCTATGAGTTTCATGGTCGCACCGCCGGCAGATAGAGAAAATCGTCAGTTTGAGTCAACTCGAGGAGTAGCTGCTGAACGTTGTAACCCGCGGCTTTGAACTGCGCTTGCACACGCTGAAGACTGCAGTTGTCGTCGTCGCTGCTGCGGCCGTAGCCGAAGTCGACCCAGCGCTTCGCAAAGCAGGCCTGGGCGATCTCGGAAGCGGCCACACGTTGACCCAGCTCGACCGGGCCGTTGAAGCTGCCCAGGAGCGGCGCGTTGCCCGAGGCGTCAATGGTGACGCCATTTTCCTGATCTCGCCATTTCCCGACCGCGTCGAAGTTCTCCAGCGCGAACCCCAAAGGATCCATGTTGACGTGGCAGGTGTTGCAGATCGGCGAGGCGCTGTGCATCGAGTAGCGCTGG
>JANNWK010000617.1:0-22922 GCA_031408355.1 Myxococcales bacterium | reverse complement strand
TGGTGGGCTTTTTCTTCTTGGTCCGCCCCTGTGGCGCCAGCACTGGACCCATTGCAGGGCTCGCGGCGCGCGGGGACGCCGCCTGGGCACTGGCCGACGCTGCCGCCTCGCCCGTGGCGTCGACCAGGGGAGGAAGCGGCGTGATGGGGACACTGCTGGCCGGAGCTGATGCCGGCTCAGTCGTGGGCGCCGGTAGCCTGGCCGAAACGGCCGGGCTCAGGGACCGAGCCGCCAGGAAACCGCCCGCCCCCACAAGCCCCACCAGGAGGAGGAGGCCGAGGATGAGCGGCACCCGTGAGCGCTTTTCCAGTTGGACCTGGGAGAGCGACCCCGTGGCCCCGCTCCTGGACGCTTCGAGGAAGCCGGGAATGGACATGGTCGCGGCCGAGACCGTTGACGAGGGCAGAGTGCCCGGCGGCAGCCCCCCGGCATCGGCGAGCGACGGTTCGCTGTGCGCGAGCCAACCGCGAACGGACTCACGCTGGTTGGAAATTTCCTCGCCCAGGAGCTCGTCAACGTAGGCAGCCAGCTCCCGACGGGTCGCGACCTTGTCGCCCAAGTCGGCAGCGGCTTCGAGGGCGTCGGCAAAGGCCGCGCAAGTTGGGTAGCGCTTGTCGCAATCGCGATCGAGCGATCGCATCACGACCTTGCTCACCTCTTCGGTCACCTCGGGGGTCACCTGGGACACCCGTGGCACCGGTTCGGCGATCACGCGCGACAACGTGGCGGCGTCGTTGGCAGCCTTGAACAGCCGTTTCTGGGCCAGCGCCTCCCAGATAACGATCCCGGCCGAGAACACATCAGCGCGACGATCCAGGTCCTCTGCGCCGGTGGCCTGCTCTGGCGCCATATAGGCGATCTTGCCCTTCAGCTGACCGACGCGCGTGGCGGAGAGCCGACTCGCGGCGCGCGCTACACCGAAATCCGTAATCCGTGCGATGCCATCCTGCCCGACCAGCACGTTCTGGGGCGAAACGTCACGATGCACCAGATTGACCGGGAGGTTCGAGTCATCACGCAGCTCATGGGCTGCGTGAAGGCCGGAGAGCATGTCGATAGCGACTCGCAGCGCGATCGGAATCGGCATCTTCTTACCCTGGCTGGCAGAGCGCGCCAACACGCGGGCCAAAGTGTCCCCCTCGATGTACTCCATGACGAGGTAGTAGCCGAGCGCGCTGGCCCCTACCTCCAAGATCGGCACGACATTCGGGTGGTGGATGCGTGCAGCAATCCGAGCCTCGTCGAGGAACATCTCGACGAACTCCTGTTCGCTCGCCAGGTGCGGATGAAGTCGCTTCATCGCCACAAACCGCTGAAATCCGCCCATTCCGGTGAGCCGCGCCAGGTACACGGTCGCCATGCCGCCCGAGGCGATCTCCCCCATCAACTCATAGCGCTCCACGCGCTGTCGGCCCGTGGCCGGGTCAAAGAGCTTGACCGACACTCGCTCGCCTCAGAACCTTCCCGACGCTGCGACGCCACCGCCCTCGGCGGAGGCCCAGGGAGACATCCGCCAGGACAAGGGTCGCTGCGCGCTTGCTGAGGCTTCGGGAGCAGCCTTGCTGCTACTTCCCCAATCGGTCGCCACAGCGCCGATTAGGAGCGTGGCAGCGCCAACGCCCGCCGTCACGCCAATCAACACGTTCGTACGGAACTGCTTGTCCCGCCCCACTTGGTACAGCGCGCAAGACTCGCCCTGGCCGACGCACTCGCGCTTCACGCGGTCTGCGCCCGGATCGTTGACGGTGTCGAGACCGCTCCAGACCGTGACGCCGCCCGCCACCGCGGTCAGGCCAGCGCCCACCCAGAAGACCGTCGTCGGCCAGCCCTTGGACTTGACCGCCACGCCTGAATCCTGAGCGACGGGAGCCGTATTGGCGGGAATGGCCGCGCTGGGCGGCGGGGCAACGTCGACGACGGGCGCTGGCGTCACGAACGACAGCTGGCCGTGACCGCCCGCGGTCCCCTCAATTTGCTGGGAAGCTCCACGTCGATCCGACCACCCGGCGCGGACCGTCACCGCCCCAGGCGCGACGAAAAAGAGCCGCTCCTTGGCGGGCAAGCCGTGAACGATCTTCCCGCCGACCGTGAGCTCACACGGCGTGTCGCAGCTCGCCGATAGCTCGAACATCTCTTGGCTGGCGCGGTTGAGGACGTCCGGGACGATCTTCTGTAGATCCGCGTCGTCGGGGTAGAGCTTCAACGCCAAAGCAGCGAGCGACGCCGCACGGTCGAGCTCGCCGGCCAGGTCGCGCGCGCGAATCGCCAGTTCGATGGCCGCGGAACTCGGAGCATTGTCATCGGCCTTTTCGAACTGCTCCGCCGCTTCGACGTAGTCCTCCTGCTTGTACGCTTCGCGTCCCTTGTCGAAGGCCTCCGCTGCCACCCGAACCTGCGCAGGTGACGGTTCCGTGGCCACATCCTGAGCCCACACCGCGGCGGGCAAACCCAAACAAAGGGCGAAGACCGATATTCGAAGGACTATTGTCATGGCCGCGCGACCCTCACACCGATCCATCCTGGGTAAACTACACCGTAACGCCTGCCCGGGCGAGCAGCCCCGTGGGTGCAACCCCGGAACAAAGGTATGTGCATGTAGGACGAATCCTTACCGCCTCGTTTGAGGCTTTTTCGTCACCTGCGTGGACGCTCGCTCGCCCTCAGCTCATCTCGACCAAAAGACGATCAGGCTGCTCGAGGTACCCGATGATCTCCTGCGCGAAAGCAGCGCCCACGTCGCCGTCGATGATGCGGTGGTCGAAAGAGAACGAAAGCATCATGACGTCGCCTACGACGATTTGGTCACCCTTGACGACCGGCTTTCGCTTGATGGCATGCACCCCCATGATGCCGACCTCCGGGTAGTTGATGATCGGCGGGGCCAGCAGGCCACCGAGCTTGCCCAGCGATGAGATAGTGAAGGAGGTGCCGCCGAGGTCTTCCTTCTGAACTTTGCCCGCCTTCGCGGCGGCGCCGAGTCGCTCAATCTCCTTGGCGATTTCCACGATGCTCAAGCGATCCGCTTCGCGCAGCGCCGCAACCATCAGGCCCGAGTCGGTCGAAACGGCGACACCGATATCGTAGTGGTGACGAATGACGTGCTCCATGGCGGCCTCGTCAACCACGGAGTTGAGACGCGGGTGACGCTTGAGCGCCGCCACCACGGCTTTGATCAAGAACGGGAGGAACGTCAGCTTCACCGAAGACCGCTCTGCGTGCGACTTGAAGCGGTCGCGAAGGCTGATGAGCTCGCCGACATTGACCTCGTCGACATAGTGAAAGTGCGCGGCCGTGTGCTTGGACCGCGCCATGTTCTCCCAGATACGCTTGCGCATGCCGCGGACGGGAATGCGTTCGTCCCCACCGCGGGTGGCAGGCCGCGGTGCTTCCGGCGGCGGCGCCGAGACGGGCTCGCTTTGGGACTGCGCTGTCGTCGCGAGGCGGCCTCCCGCGGCCGACGGCGCCGCAGCGCCGGCGCGCTCGACGTCTTCCCGGGTCACACGCCCGGCGGAGCCACTCGGCTGCACCGTCCTCAAGTCGACGCCCAGTTCGCGGGCGAGCTTGCGCGTAGCGGGAGCCGCTAACGGCCGCTCTGCGAACGACTCACCCTTGCTCGGCTGGGGTCCCGGCATCCCGGGCAGGCTCTCGCGCAGATCCCCGACAGCACTGGCGACGGTAGCCGTCGAGCTTGGCGCAGCGGGCGCCGCGGCTACGGCCGCTCCTGCGTCGCCGCCAACGTCGAGCACTACCAGTACGCCGCCGACAGGCACCGTGTCTCCGACCTTGAAGCGACGCTCCGACACCGTGCCGGCCTTGGGAGCACCGATCGTGACGGTGGCCTTGTCCGTCATGACTTCGACCATTTCCTGATTCTCGGTGACGCTGTCTCCGTCATTCACGAGCCAGCTAACGATCTCCCCCTCCGTGACACCTTCGCCAATGTCAGGCAGCTTGAATTCGAACTTCGACATCAGAGAGCTCTCTTTCAGGCCCGCGTTACCTCAAGCAGCGCGGGCAAAATCCGGTGGGAAAGCGGCATATACTCCATCTCCAGGGCGTACGGGAACGGCGTATCGAAGCCAGTGACCCTCACGGGCGCCGCTTCTAGATGGAAAAACGCACGCTCCGCGACCAGAGCGACCAACTCGGCTCCGAACCCGAGTGTGCGGGGCGCCTCGTGCACGACCACGAGCCGGCCGGTCTTCCTGACACTGTCGATGATGGTGTTGATGTCCACGGGCCAAAGCGTCCTGAGGTCGATGACTTCGGCGTCAACGCCTTTTTCCGCCGCCTTCGCTGCGGCATCGAGAGCTTCGTACAGCATCGCCCCGTAGGCCAGCACAGTGACGCTCGTTCCAGGGCGAACCACACGCGCGCTCTCCAGCGGCACCGTATACGAGCCGTCAGGCACGTCACCCTTGGCAGCCCGGTAGAGTCGCTTTGGTTCGAAGAAAATCACAGGATCAGGGTCCGCCAGGCTGGCGAGGAACAGTCCCTTGGCGTCGTAGGGGTTCGAGGGACAAACCACCTTGAGCCCGGGCACGTGGATGAACGCCGTTTCAGGGTGTTGGGAGTGGTAGTGCCCGCCCTTGATGCCGCCGCCCACCGGGGTTCGGATCACGATCTTGCACGAGTGGTCGCCGCCGGAGCGGTAGCGGTACTTGGCAAGCTCGTTGACGATCTGGTCATATGCCGGCCAGATGAAATCGGCGAACTGGATCTCGCAGATTGGTTTCAAACCGTACAGCGCCATGCCAACGGCGCAACCGACGATGCCGTTCTCGCTCAATGGCGTGTCGATGACTCGCTCGTCCCCGAACTCGTCAAACAGGCCCTGAGTGACGCGAAACACTCCACCCACTTTGCCGACGTCCTCACCTAGGACCACCACGCCAGCGTCAGCCCGCATCGCCACGCGAAGCGCATCGTTGATGGCCTGAACCATGTTCATCTGAGTCATCGGAATTCTCGTAACCGTGGGAGCCGAGCGTTGGTTGGGCTGGGGGCCGGTGGGGGACGTGGGCTGCGCCCCGGCGACTAGTGTTGTGCCCTCGGGCCGCCGAGCAACTCTGCGCGCTGCTCGGTGAGATGCCAGGGGGGGCTCTCATAGACGTCGTCGAACATCGATTCGAGAGGTGGCGGCGGCGTGCGTTCGGCGATCGACACGGCCTCGCGAAACCGCTGATCCACTTCTTCAGCCAGTAGCCGCTGCTCAGCGTCGCTCCAGGCCTGGCGCCGCAGCAGATAGACGCGAACCCGCTCCAGCGGATCGCGATCCGCCCACATCGCCACAGCATCCGTGCCGCGATAGGCCTTGGGATCGTCACTCGTGGAGTGCCCACCCATCCGGTAGGTGATGGCCTCGATCAGCGTCGGCCCCTCCCCTCGCTCGCCGCGTTCTCGGGCGCGACGGGTCTCGCTCACGACCGCGAACAGGTCGTTGCCGTCGACGCGCACGCCCGGGATGCCATAGGCCGCAGCCTTCTCCGCAAACGTCTTGCTGGCCGTTTGCCGCTCCACCGGCACGCTGATCGCCCAGCCATTGTTGCGACACAGAAAGATGCAAGGGACCTTGAACACGCCGGCAAAGTTCAGACCGCTGTGAAAATCCGAGCTTGAGGTCGCGCCGTCGCCAAAATACACGAGCGCCGAGCGCTGCTGCTTCTGGATCTTGGCGGCCCAGGCAAAACCCACGGCTTGAGTGATCTGCGTACCGACAGGCGAGCTCACTGAGCACCAACCCACCGCTCGACAGGTTGAATGGTTCGGCATCTGACGACCGCGCACCGTGTCGTTGGCATTGCCGAACATGTTGTCGATGAATTGTTGGAACGGCAGACCGCGCATCAGCGCTGCGCCAAACTCGCGATAGCAAGGGAATAGGAAATCAGCCTCCCCCATGGCGAACGCGGCCCCCAAGATCGCGGCTTCCTCACCCAGCGATCCGACGTGAAAACCGATCCGTCCCTGACGCTGGAGCTGCACCAGGCGCTCGTCGAGCTGACGCGTCGTCACCATCTGACGATATAGGTGCACCACCTCGGCGTCGGAGAGTCCGGGATCGTGCGCCGGATCGAGCGTCGCGTCCGGCAGCAGCGCGCTTATGACTTCGTCAGCGTCGGGTCTGGGGGGCGTACGAACGTTGTAATTCATGACGGCGGCACAGCACAAACGGTTCTACTCGGCGAGCGCGCCGCCCGCTTCCTTCACGGCCGAGTCGACCGCGGAGGCATCCAGCTTGAGCTCCAATGCCAATTTACCGAGCACAGCCCGCTCGATCTGACTGACCCCGCCGGAGACGTGAGCGAGCAACGCGGCGATGCGCAGGACCTCACGGGCCTGGTCTTCCCGCGCAATGCCCTTCGACACCATGTGCACACGCTTGTCGATCCCGTCTTCCTCGAGCTGCTCGGCCAGATCGCTCAGCAGCGCGTCAACCTGTCGCTCGACGACCAGCCCGCTACAGGCGGCGACCACGACGTGACTGAAGGCCGAGCGCTCCGCGTCGTCGAATTCTCCGTCGGCGTTGGCCACCAAGAATGCGGCTTCCACGACGGACTCGAACAAGCGCGCAGCCTCTGGGTCAAAGCCTGTCGGTTGGGTGACCTCGTCCCCGCTCGACTTCCAGCCGTACGAAGTGGCGGCGATGCTCAAGATCGACGCCTTGGCGCTGCTCGACGCGTACGAAGGCGGCCGACTGAGCTGCGTGGCGACCTTGCCGAGAAGGCTTTCGTCCGGAACCGACATTTTGAGGGTGACCTAGCTGGTAAGACCAGTTGCGATGCTAGTTCCGCCAGCCTCATTTCGCGAGGAATTTGTGCGAGCGGCTGCCGCGGCGAGTTGCTACCTAGGGACGCCGAACCAGAGATTGGGCCGGAATGAGCTTGGGTCCGTCCAACAGGCCGGAGAGCGGACGCTCGGGCACCCGGGTGGGGGAGAGCCGGGCCGCCACGAAGGCCTCGGCCGCGTGGTAGCTGGAGCGCACGAGCGGTCCCGAGGCCACAAAAGCAAACCCAAGCGTTTGCGCTTCGCGCTCGTAGACAGCGAAGCGCGCAGGTTCGACATAGCGCATGACGGGCGCGTGCTTGGGGGTGGGTCGCAGGTATTGGCCCAGGGTCACGACATCCACGCCAGCTCTGCGGAGATCGGCGAGGGTCTCGACCACCTCGTCGTCCGTTTCGCCGATGCCGACCATGATGGAGCTCTTCACGTAGCGGCCACTGGCGCGCTCCTTTGCGTAGCGGAGGACGTCGAGCGACAAGTCATAGTCGCAACGCTGGTCACGAATTTTCGGCGTGAGGCGCCGTGGCACTTCGATATTGTGAGCAAAGACGTCCGGTGCAGAACTGAACAGGCTGTCGAGATCTCGCTTGCGCCCGCCGAAATCTCCAACCAGGGCTTCGATCAACAGTTCGGGGCAGCGCGAGCGCAGTTCCGCGATCGTTTGGGCGACGTGGGCCGCGCCGCCGTCAAGCAGGTCATCGCGATCGACCATTGTCAGGACCACGTAGCGCAAGCCAAGCTTCGCGATGGCTCGCGCTACGTGGACCGGCTCGCGCGGATCCACCGCCCCCCCAGGCTGTCCCGTGCTGACCGCGCAGAACCGACAGCCACGCGTACACGTGTGCCCGAGCACCATGATCGTGGCGGTGCCGGCGCTCCAACACTCGCCAACATTGGGGCAGCGCGCCTCCTCACAGACGGTATTCAAGTCCAGGCTGCGGAGCGTCTGCTTGATGCGAGTGTAGTTATCGCCCCCGGGCGCCTTGACCTTCAGCCAGGGCGGCTTCGGCTCGCCAGGCGGCAGCGGAGCCGTCACGAGGACTCCCCGATGAGCTTGTTCAGCAGTTCGTTCACGAGCCTCGGCTCAGCCGAGCCGGCGGTCTCTTTCATGACCTGCCCCACCAGGAAACCGATGATCCCTTTCTTGCCGGACCGTACGCTGGCGACCTGATCGGGGAAGCTTGCCAACACCTTGCGCACCGCGGCTTCCACGGCGGAAACGTCGGAGACGACCTTGAGCCCCTTCCGGCTGACGATGGCAGCGGGCGACTCGCCGGTGCCTTCGAGCGCGGCGAACACCTCCTTGCCCTGCTTGCCGCTGATCGCTCCGGACTCGATGAGACCTACGAGCTCCCTCACCTGCTCCGGGTTCACGCTAAATGTCGCCGAAAGCCCGTGTGTCTTGACGCTCCTGAGCACGTCATTCGCCACGAAGTTCGCGACCTTCACGGCATCCTTGGCGCCTTCTCGGGCTGCCTCGAAGAAGCGCGCGTAGGCCGGGTGCGCGCTCAGCGTGACCGCGCTCGCCTGCGTCAGACCCAACTCCGACACCCAGCGCGCTCGGAGCGCGCGAGGCGACTCTCCAAGCTCCCGCTGAGCCCTGGCCTTGAGCTCCGCCCCGATGCTCAACGGCGGCAAGTCCGGATCCGGGAAATAGCGATAGTCGTGAGCATCTTCCTTGGAACGCAAGGTCGCTGTCTGGCCCGTCTCGGGGTCAAAACTGCGAGTTTCTTGGACGACTTTGCCGCCCGCATCCAAGATCGCCGTCTGGCGCACGACCTCGGCATCAATGGCGCGCTGCACGAATCGGAACGAATTGATATTCTTGAGTTCGCAGCGCGTCCCAAGCTTCTCGCTGCCGCACGGGCGGATCGAGACATTGGCGTCGCAACGGAAACTGCCTTCTTCGAGGTTGCCGTCGTTGACGCCAGCGAACATCAGGATGTCTCTCAGCGTGCGCAGATAGGCAGCGGCCTCCGCACTCGAGCGCAGGTCTGGGTCGCTGACGATTTCGACGAGCGGAACGCCCGCGCGGTTTAAATCGACAATTGAGTCCCCGCCCATGCCGTGCAGGTTCTTGCCGGCGTCCTCTTCCATGTGGGCACGCGTGATGCCCACGCGCTTCGTCCGGCCTTCCAGCTCGACCTCAAGCTCGCCTGCCGTGGAGAACGGCTCTTCGAACTGGCTTAACTGGTAGCCTTTTGGAAGGTCGGGATAGAAATAGTTCTTGCGCGCGAACACGCTCTTCTCGTGGACCGTGCAACCCAGCGCCAGTGCCGCCTTTACCGCCAGCTCGACGGCGTGACCGTTGATGACTGGCAGGGCGCCGGGCAAACCGAGACACACCGGACACACGTGGGTGTTGGGCGGCTGCCCGAAATTCGTGCTGCAGCCGCAGAAGAGCTTCGTCTTCGTCAGCAGCTGAGCGTGTACTTCCAGCCCAATAACGACTTGGTATTCGGTCACTTTAGAGCACCCGGACTAACAGGAAGCTCGCCGGACGGGAAGGTAAGCCACAAAACGCGGGACAGAACCGCGCTCCGAGGCTTTCAGTGACCTTGGCTGCGGCTGAGGCCAGGATGGCTGGCCTCACCTGGCTCGTGACGCGGATTCTCGGTGACGTGCGACCCGTCACGGCCCGGAAAAGCCATCAGCAGATCACGCTCGAAGATGAACTGGTCCCGCGAGTCGTAGGGGGCGGCGTGCATGCCGGTGTCCATACGGATGGCGTCGCACGGGCAGGCCTCCACGCAGAAGGCGCAAAAAATACAGCGTAGCTCGTCGATCACGAAGCGCTTCGGAAAACGCTCGTAGCCGCGCTTCGGATCGCCCTCCGGGTACTCACCGGCCTCGATGTGAATGCACTGCGCCGGACAGGCCGTCGAACAGCACAGACAGGCCACACAGCGCGGCGATCCATCGTCGCGATGCGTCAGGCGGTGCAGTCCACGGAAGCGGGCTGGGTACGGGCGCCGCTGCTCAGGATACGACAGCGTGTTCACTCCGTCCTCGATCGCTTCCAGCACGGGATCATTGCGTTGACCGAAGGCGACCTCCTTCGTGTTCTGGAAGAAGTGCTTCATCGTGATCGCCAGCCCTTTGGCGATCTCTGGGATGTAGGTCTGCACGCCGGCCCCGCGCACCGGGCGAGTCACTGGGATGCCCACCACCTTGCGCGGACCTAGAGGCTTATTCATTTCCATCATGCGCCCATCCGAAGCGTGCGGGTGCCGCCAGCTTCGGCCGCGTACTGCGCCGAGCTTGTGGCCAGGTTTCTCTTCTTCTTGCGGGGCCTGCTCAGGAACACGCCCAGCCAAATCACCAGCGAAAATACGACGCCCGCTACCAAGGCCATGCTGAGATCACCCAGCAGGGCCATCGCTCGCGCAACGACCGGGCCGCCTTCCCGCAGCGCCAGCACGATAAAGCCAGTGAGCAGGATGTTGCCGAGGGACGCGGGCAACAAGTTGCGCCAGCCGAGCCGCATCAGCTGGTCGTAGCGGAACCGGGGCAACGTCCAACGAATCGTCAGCTGCAGCCAACACAGCAGGATCGTCTTGAAGACGAAGGCCAGGCCACCCAGCAAGATGATCAACCCATGCGGCAGGGTCGCGTGGAGCAGGCTCAGGTTGCCGATCTCGAGATGGATGCCGTCGCGGTAGACGAACGGCAAGCTCCAGCCGCCGAAGAACAGCGCAGCCATCAACGCGCTGGAAGAAACCACGGCGATGTACTCAGCGAAGAAGAACATCGCGAACTTCATGCCCGCGTATTCCGTGAAGTAGCCGGCAACGATCTCGCTCTCGCCCTCCGGGATATCGAACGGAATGCGCTTCGACTCGGCGACGGCGGCCGCGAAAAACAAGAAGAACGCCAGCGGCTGCACGAACACGCCCCAGCTATTCTCAGCCTGCCAGCGGATCATCTCGTCGACCCGAAGGGTGCCGTAGATCATGATCAGGCCTACCAACGTAAGCCCCATGGTCACCTCGTACGAGACCATCTGACCGGCAGCCCGCAAGCCACCGAGCAAGCTGTACTTGTTGTCGCTGGCCCAACCCGCCAAGGCGGCACCGATGATGCCCGTCCCCGAGATCGCGAAGAAATACAGCAAGCCAATGTTCAGATCTACGACCTGGATTGGCAGTGCGCCCTCGACGCACACACCTTCACGCGGCACAACACTCGCTAGCTGACTGAGCAAAATGCCGCCGTCAGCGTTGGTCGCGAAGCACAGGGTGTCCGCAAACGGCACGCAGGCCAACACCACCAGTGCAGGGAAGAACGAGATGAACGGCGCAAGGTTGAACAGGAAGCGGTCCGCGTTCGGCGGCACGAAGTCTTCCTTGAACAGCGTCTTTAGGCCATCGGCAGCTGGGTGGAGCAGACCCGCAAGCCGCAAGCCGATGCGGGGCTCGTGGTGGATACTGAGGGCCGCGTACACGGCGCCAGCGCAGGCTGTGAACGCCAAAAGGAACGGACCTGCCCCATAGGTGAAGGTCGTAAACATTCCGCCGCCTGGTCCAGAGCCGCGCAAAGCGATAGACGCACAGAACAGCGCGACGTGTGCGAACAAGCCGCTGAAGAAGATGTAGCGGGGCTGGCCCAAGGACGCGATCCAAAGATCGAAGCTCGAACGCGGGCCGCGCGCCTTGACCCGCGATGCGATCACGCAGCCTGTCAGCCAGATCAGCAGGACGGCGAGCTGGCTGAAGAGCAGCGCCCGGCGCTCCCGGATGACCCCGGTGGCCTCGAACCGAACGAAGAACCCAATGACCGCGCCGGCCAGCCCGAGCGCCGGCAGGACTGCCAACGCCTGAGCCACTCGCGTGGGGATCCAGGCCACGGCGCGATTCGGACCGACGCGGTCCTGAATCATCGCGCCCTGTCGCCGATCCGCCCAGGTGAGGATGACGGCGAGGTTCATAGCGAACATCGCAACCGCGAAGCCTATCGCGACGAACTTGATGGTAAAAACCAGAATCTCGTTCATCCGTTGGCTCCCGGTCTCGGACTCGGACTCGGTCCCGGCGCGACCGACGGTGCGGATCCGGGTCCGCTCGCGGTAACGCGCAGCTCGGCCAGCTTCTGCCATGGCAGGCTGAGACCGAGCAGCTTGGACAATTCCAGCACCCAGCGGTAGGCCGGACGCGACTGGCCCTGTGGGCTTATCGCGCGATCGCTCTCCTGCCGGAGGCCGGTGCGATTGACGAAAGTACCGTCCGCCTCCGCCCAGCTGCTGGCCGGCAAGACGACGCTGGCGTGTGCGGCAATTGGACCATCGTGCGTCGAAAGCGCCACCAGGTTCTTTACGCCCTTGAGACCCGCGATGTCAGCGGGGGTCGGGACGGCCGAGCCCAGCGCGATAACAGCCGACACCTTGCCCTCCTTCAGCGCAAGGATGAGTTCGGCAAAGGGTCGCGCCTTGCCGCCGGCGAGCGCCAGGACACCGGCCGTGTTCGGATTCTTGTCCGCGCTGCGTAGAATGTCGTCGCCCGCCCCAGCCGGTCGGCCACCGTAAAACACCTGAAGGGCGCCCAGGGCCTTGCCAAGATCGAGCAGCGCCGTGTTGTCCTCGTTCGAGTGCTCGGCGCTCAGCAAGATGGCCATCTTCTGGGGGGCCACCTGCTTAATGACGTCGGCAGCCTTCTGAAGGGCTGCAGCGTCGCTGGCGTTTTCCCCGCCGATGCGGGCCTCAAGCACTCGCCCTTGATGGATGCGCTGGTAATCCAGCATGCCCTCATCACACATCCAGTACTTGTTCACCGCCGCGTTCTCGCGCGGACGATAGCGGTAAACTTTCTGGTTGCGCGGATCGAAGTCGGTGAAGCTGCTGCAACCCGTGGCGCAGGCCACGCAGGTGCTGCGCGCCGAACGCAAGAACCAGACGCGAGCCTTGAAGCGGAAGTCACTCGAGGTGAGCGCTCCCACGGGGCACACGTACTCGGTCATCAGCGTGTAGGCGTGGTCGAGCTGGCGACCCGGCGCGACCGTGATCTCATTCAAGTTGCCCCGCTCCCGCATGCTCAGCACCGGGTCATGCGCAAGCTCTTCAGAGACCCGAATGCAACGGGTGCACATGATGCAGCGCTCGGCGTCGTAGACAATGGTCGGACCGAACACGACGCCCTTCGGCTTGTGAATCGGCTCGTCACGCATACGCTTCTTCGAGCCCTGGTGCTCCAGCCAATAGTCCTGAAGACGGCACTCTCCGGCCTGATCGCAGATGGGGCAGTCCACCGGGTGATTGAGCAGCAGCAGCTCCTGGACGGCCGAGCGGGCGCGCGTGGCATGCTCGCTTGTTTGGCTCTTCACCACCATGCCGTCGGCGGCGGCTTGCTGACAGGCCGGCTGCAGTTTGGGTTTCTTCTGCGGCAGATAGGCGCTCTTTTCCGCGTCCCAAGTGAGCACGTCCAGCAGCATCGCGGGGCGACCTGGCGGCGGCATCACCTCCACCAGGCACATGCGACAATTGGCCGCGACGCTGAGCCCCGGGTGCCAGCAATAATGCGGGACGTCCACGCCCACGCGATGGGCAGCGCGGATGATGGTATCGCCCGGTTCGAAGGGAATATCTCGATCGTCTAGCTTAAAAGTCGGCATCGCCTTACGAGCTTCCGCTTAGCGGTCGCACTCTCCACCGATCATGTTCAGCGAGCCGAAGCTCGGTACGACGTCAGCCATCATTTGTCCGGTGATCATTCGCTCAAGTCCCGCCGTGATCAGGAAACAGGGTGGGCGAATGCGCACCCGGTGAGGCGTGCCGCTGCCGTCGCTCACCAAGTAGAACCCCAGCTCGCCGTTGCCGCCCTCCGTGTACGAGTACACCTCGCCCGCCGGCAGCTTCAGGCCCTCCATCACGATCTTGAAGTGCTGAATCGTCCCCTCGATCGTGTTGTACACCTCCTCTTTGGGCGGGAGGATGACGCGCGGGTCGTCCACGTTGATGGGACCTGAGTCGGCCATGCGTTCGAGGCACTGCTCGATGATGCGCGCGCTCTGCTTGATCTCGGCCAGCCGGATCATGAAGCGATCGAACGAATCGCTGGCGGTGCCGACCGGCACATCGAACTCGACCTCGCCGTACTTGAGGTACGGATGGGCCTTGCGCACGTCGTAGGCCACGCCGGTCGCCCGCAGACACGGGCCCGTCCAAGCGAGCGAGATAGCGTCGGCCGCGCTGATCACGCCGACCCCCTCGAGCCGGTCGAGGAAGATACGGTTGCCGAGGAGGACCCGCTCCACCTCACCCACAATCTGCAGGACCTGCGTCACCACCGCGCGAACGTGCTCCTTAAAGCCGTCCGTCGGCGGAGCCGCCATGCCGCCCACGCGACCAAAGCTGTGGGTCAGGCGCGCGCCGGTCTCCTCTTCCATGATCTCCCAGACCATCTCGCGGCCCTTGATCATCCAGAGGAAAGGCGTGAAGGCCCCGAGTTCCATGGCCATCGCGCCGTCGCAGGTCAGGTGATCCGAGATGCGAGCCAGCTCGCCCAGGATCATGCGGTACCACTGGCAGCGTTCCGGGACCGTGATGCCGAGCAGCTTCTCGCAGGCCAGCGCGAAGCCGACGTTGTTCAGCATGGGCGAGACGTAGTTGCAGCGGTCCACGTAGGGAAACACCTGTGTCCAGGTGCCGCGCTCACACATCTTCTCGAAACCGCGGTGCAGGTAGCCGACCTGCACGTCGCAGCGCTCAATGATTTCGCCCGAGAGCTCCATCACAATGCGCACCGTCCCGTGCATGGCGGGGTGAGCGGGCCCGACGTTGAGCAACATGGGCTCGGTCGCCAGCTCGAGCTCGGATTCTTCGAGATCTTGGTCCAGGGCTTCCATCGCTCAGTTCATCCGTGATTCGTCGTCAGAGGCCGTGCTGTGTGTCTGGCGGCCGAAGGACATGCCTTCGTCGGGGCCAAACGGAGCAAGCTTGTCGGTGTTGGGCTCATCGCGATACTCGAACAGCGGCTGGATCTTCTCAGCCGGATAGTCCTTGCGCAGCGGGTATCCCTCGAACTCCGGGTACAGCAGAATGCGGCGAAGATCAGGGTGGCCAAGGAACTTGACGCCCAGCATGTCGAAGCACTCGCGTTCCAGCCAATTCGCGCTGCCCCATAGGTCGGTGAGGGTAGCGATCTCAACGACCTCGCCTTCGCGGTCGCCGACGCGAGCCTTGAGCCGCAGGCGATGCCCCAGCGCCAAGGAATACAGGTGCGCCACCACTTCGAAGCGGGGCTCGCGGTCTGGGTAGTCCACGGCGGTCAGATCGGTGAGCATTGTCATGTCGGCCTGCTCGCTGTCGCGCAGGAAGCGACATACGGCGCTCCAGCTGGCAGGGGCCAGCACGAGCGTGTCGTCGCCGAGCTGGGAGTGAGACTCCAGAACAGCGTCGGGAAAATTCTTTCGAACCAACTCAATCAGCGCCTTGCTCATGATGACCCTTCACACCGGCGGGCGCGACGAGCGCGAACGGCGCAGCTGAACGAGCGCAGTGTTGGGTTCCTGCACGGGATCGATCCGGGGCTTGACGATGCCCGGGGTACGGTCGCCTCGCTGGATCTTGTCTTGCAACAGCATGAGCCCATCGAGCACCGCCTCAGGGCGCGGTGGGCAACCCGGCACGTAGACGTCGCAAGGGATGATCTTGTCGATGCCGGCAACGCACGCGTAGTTGTCGTAAAAGCCGCCCGTGGAGGCGCACGTGCCAAATGCCAGAACCCACTTCGGCTCGGCCATCTGCTCGTAAATGCGCTTCAGAATGGGCGCCTGGCGCTGCACAATGGTGCCCACGACCCAGAGCAGATCCGATTGCCGGGGCGAGAAGCGTGGCGCCTCTGCGCCGAAGCGGGAGAAATCGTAACGCGGGCTCGAGACCGCCATGAACTCCATGCCGCAACAAGCGGTCACGAAGGGGTTCATGAAGAGCGAATACTTCTGCGCCCAAGCAAGCAGAGCGTCGAAGCGTGTGGTCGCGAAGCCGGACTGTTGGCCCGGTTCGAGGATCGTGGCCGTGGCGGTGTTCAGCTCTCCCATTCGAGGGCTCCCTTTTTCCAGCAATAGGCGAGCGCGACCAGGAGCGCCGCGATGAACGAGGACATCGTGAGAAAGCCGTACCAACCGAGGCTCTTGAACAGGACCGCCCACGGGTACATGAACACCACCTCAACGTCGAAAACGACGAACAGAATGGCCGTCAGATAGAACTTGACGTTCATCTTGACGTCGCGCGCCCCGGGCGTGTCGTTGCCGCATTCGAACGGCATCTGTTTTTCGGGCGTCGGATTCTTTGGTCCGACGAAGTGGCCGCCGAGGAACATCACGGTGCAGATCACCGCGACGATGGCGAACATCAGAAACATGGGGAGATACAGCTCGAGCATCGACCTTCGACTCGCTCTTCCGGCCGGTGATCCACGCGCAAGTCGCGGAAATCACGGGCGCTCTGGGCGCCGGTTGTAGTGCCGTGGCTAGAGGGCTGTCAATGTGAGCAGCAGCCCCCGCAGATTTAAGGATAAACAGCAATAATATCCGCCGGTTACTGAGCAACGGACCCGTCACCTCGCAGGCCGCGCTAGCTGCGACGGGCGGCCTGCGCCTCCAACTTGAGGAGACCCGACCCGAATACCCCGCGCACCGTTTCGAGCACCGGCTCCACGGCGTCCGAGGTTGCCCCCGCCGCCCGGGCCTCGAGCGTGGCGGCGAAGGCGGCGAGGAACCGCCCGCGTGACGCCAACGCTTGGGCCAGGAGCGGCCAAACTCTTTCGCCCGGCGCGCCCAGATTGGCGGCTCGGCGCAGCGGGCCAATCGCCTCGCCGGCCCGACCATCCCCAAGCATCGCTGAACCGAGTCTAAAATAGATGTCCGAGGCCATGGGCCCGTCGCCCGCGTACTGCACGCCGAGCCTCAGGACCTCTTCGCCCTTGCCCACTTCGCCCAGGCCAATGCAGGCGCTGCCGAGCAAGCCCAGAGCGCGCGCGATGAGGCCTCGCGTCTCAACGTTGAGCATCTGCCCTTCGGGCGTGCGCAGGAAGATCGCGAGCGGCGCGGGCCAGGCGCCCAGCAGCTCCAGGACCCGAACCTGGTCACCGCGCTCCGCCGCCTGCTCTGCCTCTCCCACCCGCGACAGTTCGATGGCGCCGCGTGCTTGCGGGCGCGTAACCCGTTCCAGCTCTTCGCGCACGTGCGCGCGCATTCGCGCCCGAAAGGCGCTAAGCAGGTAGGACTCCTCGATGCCATCGTGGAGCAGGCGGATGCGCGAGCCTTCCGGCTCGACCGTCAACTCACGCAGCGCGTAGCCGTAAAGCGGGGCCAAGAGGAGGTAGCGCACCCCGACGTGGATCTGTACCGCCTCGAGATCCGTAGCGCGACGCGGCGCTTCGGCGAGCGGCTCCTCGGTCACGAGCGCGTTCACCAGCCGCTTGCGAAAGTCGCCCAACGACAAGCGCTGAGCATCCGCGTCGGTGACCTCGGCGCTCTCCGGCCCGATCACGAAATCCACCAGCGTATTGTCCGCGTTCCGGCGATCTACCGTGAGCGACGTGATGCGCGCGCCGGTGATCATGGCGAACGCAAAGAAGCGTGGACCTACGATGTCGCACAACGCCTGAAAGCTGCCGATGCCCTCACCAATGCGCTCGAACCAGCCGTCGGTGCGGATTGAGTCGAGGGAGACGACGAGAGGCGCTGGCATCCGGAAGATATCTTGGCAGGACCGCTCAGCTCGAGCGCCACACGGGGCCGGACGGGCTAGCGGACGAACGAGGAGTTCGGATTGAGTTTGTCACGAAAACCGCTTAGAAAACAAGCGTTTGGAAAAGCATCCGCAATTCCCACGAAAGCGGCTGATCGCCTGGTACGAGGCGCGCCGGCGCGACCTTCCGTGGCGCCGGACGCGGGATCCTTACGCGATTTGGGTCAGCGAGGTGATGCTGCAGCAGACGCAGGTCAAGACGGTGGTCGGCTACTACGAGCGCTGGATGGAGCGGTTTCCGAGCGTGGCTGTGTTGGCGGTGGCCGACGAGGCCGCCGTGCTCCACGCCTGGCAGGGCCTCGGCTACTACTCCCGGGCGCGACGCCTGCTGGCCGGAGCGCGCGCTGTGGCGGAGCGGTATGGCGGTGAGCTGCCGCGGAATGTGGGCAAGCTCCTCGAGCTTCCCGGGATTGGCCCCTACTCCGCTGGCGCCATCGCAAGCATCGCGTTCGGACTGCCAGAACCTGTCGTTGACGGGAACGTGGTGCGGGTTCTATGTCGAATGTTCGCACTGCGTGGCGATCCGGAGCGGTCGCCGCTGAAGGCTGCGCTCTGGCAGCTGGCGCGAGAGCTGGTGCCGCACGATAAGCCCTCGGAATTCAATCAGGCCCTGATGGAACTCGGCGCCACCATTTGCACGCCGACCTCAGCGCGCTGCGTCGAGTGCCCCTTGGCGGGCAAGTGCGCCGCGCTGGCGCAAGGCCTCGAGCGAGCCTTGCCCGAGCCGTCGGCCAGGAAGGCGCCCACGGATCTGGCAACGGCCGCAGCCCTGGTGGAGCGAGCCGACAGCGTGCTTTTGCGCCAGGTGCCGGAGAACGCCACGCGCTGGGCGGGCCTCTGGGTGTTGCCCTTCGTGGAGCTGGCCAGCGACGAAGGGGCGCTCAATGGCAGCCTGAGGGCTCTCGGCGAGCTGGCTCGCGGCGGAAAGGCCCAGGGGGTCACAGCCGAGCTCCGCCACACCATCACGCGTTTCCGCATCCGACTGTCGGTCGTTGCCTGCTCGCTGCCTGCTCGTGCCAAGCTGCTCAGCGCTAGCGCTGGCTTCTTTACGCGGGCGGAAATCCGCAACCTCGCCCTGCCCTCAGTCCACGCGCGTTTCTTGGCGAACCGCTAGCCGGGCGGCAGCGGCTCCGACGCCGGTCAGACGCGCATGGGCTCAATCGTGTCCGTGTCGATGCCAAGTTGCTTGATCGCGGCGGCCACGTCCTTGGCGCTGAGCTTGCCGTCTTGCTTCAAAGCATCCAGAACCCCAAGCACGATGCTTTCGGCGTCGACCTCGAAATGACGACGCAGGGCCTCGCGGGTATCGCTCATGCCGAAACCGTCGGTACCGAGCGGGACAAAACGGCCGGGGATCCAGCGGGAGATCGCGTCCGGCGTGTGCTTGATGTAGTCGCTAGCGGCGATGAAGGGCCCTTCGACGCCTTCGAGCACCTGCTGGATATACGGGATTCGGGGCGCGGCTTCCGGGTGCAGCCGCTGGTGGCGCTCGCAGGAAAGGGCGTCGTTGCGCAGCTGCTGGTAGCTCGTCACGCCCCACACGTCCGCGGAAACGCCGAAGCTCTCAGCGAGCATCTGCTGCGCGCGCAGCACCTGCTGCATGATCGATCCGCTGCCAAAAAGCTGTACGTGGTGCTTCAGCCGCGCGACAGCGGGTCGGAACTTGTAGATGCCTTTGAGAATGCCTGCCTGCTGCCCTTCGGGCATCGCCGGCATGGCGTAGTCCTCATTCTGGAGCGTGATGTAGTAGTAGATGGCCTCGTCATCTCCATACATCCGCTTGATGCCGTCCTGGATGACGGTAGCGAGCTCGAAGGCGAACGCCACGTCGTAGGCCACGCAGTTTGGCACGGTCATAGCGATGTGATGGCTGTGACCGTCCTCGTGCTGCAAGCCCTCGCCATTGAGCGTGGTGCGACCCGCGGTGGCACCCAGAATGAAGCCGCGCGCCATGGAGTCGCCGGCAGCCCAAAGCTGGTCGCCGGTGCGCTGGAAACCGAACATTGAATAGAAGATGTAGAACGGGATCATCGGCTGGCCATGCGTCGCGTACGACGTGGCCGCGGCCGTGAAGGAAGCCATCGAACCGGCCTCCGTGATGCCCTCTTCCAGGACCTGGCCGTCCTTGGCCTCGCGGTAGTAGAGCAGCTTGCCCTTGTCGATCGGCTCGTAGAGCTGGCCCTTGTGCGAGTAGATGCCAACTTGGCTGAACAACGCGTCCATACCGAAGGTACGCGCCTCGTCCGGCACGATAGGCACGATGCGTTTGCCGATTTTCTTGTCGCGGAGCAACTTGGCGAGCAGGCGCGCGAAGACCATCGTCGTGGAGGCCTCGCCCTTGGCCATGCCTTGGAAGAACTCGCCAAAGACCTCGTTGCCCGGCAGCTCCAGCTTCACGTCGTGCAGGGCGCGACGCTTGGGCAAGAAGCCACCAAGCGCCCGCCGACGCTCGAGCAGGTACTCCACCTCGGGGCTCTTCATGCCGGGGTGGTAGAACGGTGGGTGCTCGAGCGCGTCGTCACTTACCGGCAACTCAAGCACATCGCGGAACGCCTTGAGTTCCGCGTGGTCGAGCTTCTTCTTGCCGTGGGTGACGTTGCTGCCCTCGAAGCTCTCGCCCAACATCCAGCCCTTGACGGTGTGAGCGAGCACCACGGTCGGCCTACCCCCACCGAGCCGGATGGCTCTGTGGTAGGCGGCGTAGACCTTGCGATTTGAGTGACCGCCGCGCTGCAGCCGGCCGACTTCTTCGTCGGTCATGTGCTGAACGAGCTCAAGCATCCTCGGATCGAGCCCAAAGAAGCTATCGCGAACGACCGCGCCGCTGGCGGTCGTCAGGCGCTGCCATTGCCCGTCGACAACCGTGTTCAGGTGCCGCCGCAGGACGCCTTCAACGTCGTTGGCGAAGAGCGAGTCCCAGTTTTCGGCCCACACGACCTTGACGACATTCCAGCCGGCGCCGCGGAACACGCCTTCCAGATCCTGGATGATCTTGCCGTTGCCGCGCACCGGGCCGTCCAGGCGCTGCAGGTTGCAGTTGACGACGAAGACCAGGTTGTCCAGCTGTTCGCGGGCGGCGATGCTGAGGGCTCCCAGGGTTTCGGGCTCGTCTGTCTCCCCGTCACCGATGTAGCACCACACTCGCGACTGCGACGTGTCGGCGATGCCGCGGTTGTGCAGGTAGCGGTTGAAGCGCGCCTGGTAGATAGAGCCGATGGGCCCGAGCCCCATGCTCACCGTCGGGAACTCCCAGTAGTCGGGCATGAGCCGAGGGTGCGGGTAGGACGAGAGGCCCTTCCCGCGCTCCACCTCGCGCCGAAAACGATCCATCTGCTCCAGGCTGAGGCGCCCCTCGAGGAACGAGCGCGCATAGATGCCGGGCGAAGCGTGGCCCTGGAAATAGACCTGATCCCCGCGGCCCTCGCCGTCCTTGCCCCGGAAGAAGTGGTTGAACCCAACCTCGTAGAGCGTGGCGCTCGAGGCGTAGGTGGAAATATGTCCCCCGAGCCCGCTGAAGCTGGAGTTAGCGCGATGCACCATCACCGCTGCATTCCAGCGAATGATCCGCCGAATGCGCTCCTCGATCGCCTCGTCCCCGGGAAACTCGGGCTCCTCGCTCGGTGGGATCGTGTTGACGAAGTCCGTGGCCAGCGGCAACACCGGCTCGATGCCGCGCAAGCGGGCTGCTTCCAGCACGCGGCTTATCAAGAAGAGCGCGCGTTCGCGGCCCTCCGCCTCCACGACCGAGTCGAGTGACTCGATCCACTCACGGGTCTCCTGCGGGTCGCGATCCGAATCGGGCCTGAAGCTGTCCACGCGGCGGTTTCCTCTGACTTGAGCGAGCGGAGCCCGATACGTACGCCGGGCTGGACCTCACTTCAAGCCAATGTGGGGCACAGTCGGGGCCCCCGAGAAGCGGTACAAGGTTCAGGCCACCTTAGCGCGGGCGCCGGCCACGCCCGCCTTATGCCAGAACAAATGGGATTTTGTGGGCTAAGTGAGGCCGGCGATCGCGCGAGCGACCCGTTGCCCATCCAGCGCGGCGCTCACGATCCCTCCGGCGTAGCCCGCACCTTCGCCGGTCGGGTAGAGGCCGGCGAAGCCGGGAGCTTCCAGCGTTTGGGCGTCGCGCGCCACCCGAACCGGGGAGCTGGTCCGTGATTCGACCCCGATCAGTACGGCTTCTTCACTGCGGTAGCCGCGGAGCTTGCGCTCGAAGGCCACCAGGGCCTCGCGTAGCCTGTCGGCCAGCTTGAGGCCGGCGGCGTCGAGCACTGGACCCAAATCTGTCGCGGTGAGGCCCGGGATGTAGCTCGTGTCGGGCAGGGTCGACGACGCGCGTTTCGCCAAAAAGTCCGTGAGGCGTGTGGCGGGCGCGGCCAGCGCTCCGCCGCCAGCGGCGAAGGCCGCCTGCTCGAGGCGCCGCTGTAGCTCAATGCCGCCCAGCACCCCATGAAATCCGGCCCGCTCAAGATCGGCGGGCTCGATGCCCACGACCAATCCGGAATTGGCGAACGGTGAATCGCGACGCGAGAGGCTCATGCCATTGACGACCAGCTCCCCAGGCTCCGTCGAGGCGGGCACGACGAAGCCGCCGGGACACATGCAGAACGAGAACACGCCTCGTCCCCGGACCGTTTGTGCGAGCCGGTACGAAGCGTTCGGCAGCTTCGGGTGATCCGCAAAGCGTCCGTATTGAATGCGATTGATCAGCGCCTGGGGATGCTCGACGCGAACGCCGAGCGCGAACGCCTTGGCTTCGAGGCGAACACCCGCCTCGGCCAGCATCAAAAACACGTCGCGCGCCGAGTGCCCGGTCGCCAGCACCACGGCCCGACCCACGAGCTCGCGACCGTCAGCCAAGCGCACGCCAGACACCCGCCCGGCACGCACAAGCAGGCCCACGACCCGCGCGCCGAATTCGAACTTCACCCCGACTCCGGCAAGCTTCTCGCGCATCGCCGTGACCACCTTGGGCAACCGATTGGAGCCGATGTGCGGCCGGGCTTCGACCAGGATGGACTCGGGGGCACCATGGAGGGCCAAGAGTTCGATGACATCGCGCACGCTGCCCCGCTTGTGGGCGCGAGTGTAGAGCTTCCCATCGCTGTAGGTGCCCGCTCCGCCTTCGCCAAAGCAATAGTTGCTGTCGGCGTCGACGAGCCCATGCTGATGCATTGCTTTGAGATCGTGGCGGCGCGGCTGCACCGTCTTACCGCGATCCACCACGACCACGGGCACTCCGTGGCGGCTGAGCTCGTAAGCGCAGAAAAGCCCTGCGGGACCATCGCCGACGACGACGACCGGCGGGCCCGCCACGCTGGGCTCACGCGGAGCTGGACCGCCGACGCCAGGCAGGGCGCTACTGCCCAGCCCCACCACCAGATGGAAG
>JANNWK010000616.1:0-2599 GCA_031408355.1 Myxococcales bacterium | reverse complement strand
CACGGCGGTCGAGAAAGTCCTGGTCTCCTTCATCGCGCAGGCTCACCACGAGGGCAACGAGCTCAGGCTCGCACGGATTCGTGACGCGAAGACCAGCGCCTTTCTACTGCTGGCCGCTCCCGCGCTTCCGCCCGAGTTCGTGAGTGCCGCGCTGCGTGCGCGCTCGCGTGGAGCGGCCGAGGCCCCGAAGATATTGGCGAACCTCAGCAGCGTGCCCGGTCTCCAGGAACGCCTCACTCAGGCCGTGCAGCGAGGTGTGGCCCTAGGCCGAAGCGCCGCGACCGAGTTGGCGCTGCGAACGCCGGCTGACTTGGCAGCGCTCTTGGCGCGCGCGAAGGACATCGTTCCCGGGGCACCAGGCAAGCCGCTCTCCGTCGCCGACCAGCAGACGGCTGACTTCGCCCAGAACTTTACCACCGATACCCCGTTTAGAATCGGCGTCTACGCGGCGCTCTTTAGCGCGAAAGCTCCATGAGTCGCCGCTCCCAGCGCCTAGAAGACGCCCGGCAGCTGGGCCCGCTCCCGAAATAGCCGCGTCCCGAAGCCCCGCGCGCGGTCGCTCGCCCAAGGACCGGCGTAAGCGTCGCGCAGCACTAGCTCAGCCGCGCGGCCGCGGGGCGAGAAGCCCCACTCGGCCTCCTGCGAAAGATCATCCGGATCAGAGTAGAGGCGCCAAACGAAGCCGCCGACCAACTCGCGGGTCTCCTTCATGCCTGCGAGCAAGCCGAAATAGGCCGCGGCCTGCGCGGGCGCGTCCACTTTGACGTGCGTCATGTGGTCCGGCCACTCCCAGGGCCGCAGCGCTGGATCCGTGCGCGCGGTGTAACCGAACTCGCTGAACAGTACCGGCTTCTGCCAGAGCTGCGCGAGCGCGCTGACCTTCGCGGCAACCGCTCTGCCACCATCGATCAGCCGTTGATCGCTCGCTTGAGGCTGGTCCGTGAGCGGGTAGAAGGCGTTGATGCCGATCACATCCAGCTTACCCAGAATGACGGTCTGGTCTACGTCATCCCAGTTTGCTGCGTAGGTGAGCAAGCCCGGGTAAACGTCGCGGACTTCTTGCACGATGGCCAGAAAGCTCGGAGCGTGAGTGGTCGTGACCCAGCTGCGAAGCTCGACCCCCACCGCCAACATATCCACGGAGCTGCGGGCTGCCAGCTTCGCCCAGTCGAGCACGAAAGCTCGATAGCTTTCGGCGAAGCGCAGCCAGCCTTCCTCAGTGCCCGGGTCGATTTCAGCGCGCCAGCCGCCGCTTTCGACCCACAAGTGGGGCACCAGCAGCACCTTGAGTCCTCGGGCGTGAGCCTGACGCACGGCCGCCGCGACACCCTGCTGGCTCGCTGGCAGGGGGAGTTCGAACGTGTTTGAGACGCCGGAGGCCTTGAGATCCCAAGCTCGACCGAAGGGGGTCAGGCTGATCCAGTTGGCGCCAAGCCGGACGGCCTCGTCGAGCCCGCGTTCAAAGCTAGGACTGCCGTAGCCCTTGCCCGGGTGGAGGCTGCTTTCGATCGGGCCGACCGTGATGCCTCGGATGGCGGCGCCGTGCAGCTCGGGAAGCTCGAAGGGCAACGCAGCTGCCGGAGCTGCGTTGGCGCCGCTTGTGCCGAGCGCCCATAGAAGCAGTGTCGCTCTGCCTGCGAGCCTAGCCATACAGCCTGCGGTAGAGCGCGTGCAGGAAAGCTTCGTCAATTTCGGTCAACGTCGGCGTTACGGCATCGGCTCCCGCCTCGATGAGTTCGGCCTCAGCGTACGTGTGGGTCACCGCCAGACAGGGCAGGTTCGCGGCCTTGGCGGCCCGCACTCCTGCTAGTGAGTCCTCGATGACCAAAGCGCGGGCCGCGACCCCGGCGGATGCTTGCCCTCTGAGGATGCGTATGCCCATCAAGTAGCCTTCAGGGTCGGGTTTGCACGCCAGCGTGTCCTCGGCCGACACGATCGCGCTGATTGAGGCGCGAACGCTCAGCACGGAGAGTCCCAGCTCGATCTCGTCTCTCAGCGCCCCCGAGACCACCAGCGCAGGACCCGCGGCCGCGCGGCGAAGCACCAACTCGGCGGCTCCAGCGAACGTGGGCAAGGACTCCGAGGCGCGTCTCATGTACAGCGGTCGCTTGGCTTCGATGAGCTGCGAAATCTGCGTTTCGCTTGGGCTCTGGCCGGCGTTCTCGAGGACGGCGCGGAAGGCGCCTGCGTCGTCGAAGCCGAGATACCGCTCAAGGTAGTCCCGCTCCGACAGCTGCACGCCCAGCGGTGCGAGTACCTCCCGGAAGGTGTCGAAGTGGACCGTCTCGTCGTTGACGAGCACGCCGTTGAAGTCGAAGAAGGTCGCGGGAAACACTGAAACCTCACGCAGGGTCGTCGGCCAACGCCGGCCACACAACCACGGAGATGGGGCTGGCGCTCCAAATCATATCGCTTGCGGGTGTGGGCATCAGCCTTACTCGCGTCCGGATCGGCCGGGGTAGGGGCCCCCCCCAGGGTCCAACCGGTCGGAGGCCCAACTCGAGGCCCGGGGCGGGCCGGTTTGCGCGGAAAAACGGCGAGGCTGAGGTAGCTGGCGTCGATACGCCTGAAATTTGGGGCCTGTTGCAACAGCGCGCCG
>JANNWK010000615.1:0-1732 GCA_031408355.1 Myxococcales bacterium | reverse complement strand
CGACAACCCTTGGATCGAAGCCAATCCTCGCGCAGCCCTCGTCGTCGCGCTGCTGCGCCGCATCGCCTACACCCTCCTCACGCTCTTTCGTAGCGTTACCCAGCGCTC
The DNA here is from genome assembly GCA_031408355.1 of Myxococcales bacterium. Classification (GTDB taxonomy): domain Bacteria; phylum Myxococcota_A; class Polyangia; order Polyangiales; family Polyangiaceae; genus PMG-095. The sequence continues at coordinate 1,624 of JANNWK010000615.1, read as the reverse complement.
CGACGACCGCCGCGCTTTGCCTTGCCCGAAGCTTCTCCGAGCCCCCTCCGGCCCTCCAAACTGACCCCGCCATCCGGAACGCGCTGGCGACGCTGGCGCGGGGCCGCTTCTACGGATCGAGAGTGATGCCGCTCGCATCACGCGTTGCATCTTGATGCGCCCCACGCTACATTGGGGCTCATGCGCACGACCGTTGATACTGACGACGCGCTCCTGGAGCGGGCCAAACGGCTGGCTGTTTGGCGCGCAAGCTGAGCTCGATGAAGTCGAGCGTGAGCTCCAGTGCGGGGAGTCGCGGGTGTGATTGCTCCCACACGGGCCCAGCTTCTCCGCTGGAGTGCGAGGTCGCCGTCGGCGAAGGCTAGCGCGATTTCTCATAGGGTGGGGCGCCACCCATTTGGGCTCAGGTGCTTACCGTCGTTGGATGACCCTTTGGTGACCGGGCCTCGTACACAAAGATGTCTCCGTGCCCGTAGTCGCCTTCGTTATACGAAATGCTCGGTTTGTTCTATCCGCGCCAGCTGGCGAAGCCCAAACTGCACCAGGGTTGTTTCAGCACCGGCACAAGTGAGCATGCAGGCCATCGCAGCGCAAATTCAGCGGTATTGTTGTGAGAGGCCTCGATCGAGGGTCGTCGGTCGTTAGTTGGGCAACCTGCCGTCCGTAGCGGCACTCATATGGGTACGGGCCAGGCAGGCCAGCAATCGAATGGAAACTCTCGAATGAACAGCACCGGCAAAAGGTTCTCGAAGGCAGCGTGCGTGTTGTCATGCGGCTTGGTTGCCGGCGCGGCAGAGGCGGCGCCAGGCCTGACGGCGGCGGCGGCGGTCGCTCCGTATCTCGATGGGAAGTTCCCGCCCACGAGCCCGGGAGCGTCTGCGAACGCGGACTGGGTGCAGGAGGACTACTATTCCCTACCCTTCGTCGAGCCCCTGCGCATCATCGAGCATCCCATTGAAGATCGCTTGGTCATCGTCTGTAAAGACGGGACGGGCTGGACGGTCGGACACGAGCCGGGCAAGTTGGATCTGCTGCCGCTCTTCGACATCGGGTCGATCATGCACGGTAAGAGGGGCGTCGGCGAAGGGGGCATCAGTGACATGGTGTTCCACCCCGAGTTCGGTCAGGTCGGCTCCGCTAATGCGGCCTATGTCTACATCTCCTATCGTTTTTCTCCAGGGAGGTCGGGCACGTTCGACAACGAGCCCACCATTGACGGCTACAACCGCCTGTCTCGGTTCGAGGTGGTTGCGGGCGAGGTGGATCTGAGCACCGAGCTCATCATGATCAACCAGTACGACCGCGAGCAATGGCACATCGGGATGGACATGCTGTTCGGCAAGGATGGCTTTCTGTATATCTCGACGGGTGACGAGGGCAACTGCTGCAATCGGCAGTTCAGCACCCAGCGCCTCGACGGCGGCTTGTGGAGCGGAATCCTGCGAATCGACGTCGACCAAGACCCGCTCCGCAGTCACCCCATCCGGCGCCAGCCCACCCACCTGGAGGAGAACCCTTCCGTGAACGGTGCGGGCTGGCCTGCGTCGTCCACGCAGGGCTACTTCATCCCAAATGACAATCCGTTTCTCGACGCCGGGGGCGGGAAGTTGGAGGAGTTCTACAG
>JANNWK010000614.1:0-11154 GCA_031408355.1 Myxococcales bacterium | reverse complement strand
GTAGTCCTTGCGACCGAAGAGCGCCGTACAAGGACCCGCCACGCTGAACAACTTGGCGACGATCGTGGCTACCCCTTGAAAATGCCCAGGGCGCAGCGGGCCGCACAGGTGGTCGCCCAACGCCGACACACTCACCCGCGTGCGCTCCCCCTCCGGATACATCTCGTCCGGACTGGGCGCGAACACCAGCTCAGCCCCCACCGAGCGGAGTTTTTCCAGATCGGCCGGCAGATCGCGCGGATAACGCGCCAGATCCTCGCTCGGCCCGAACTGAGTCGGATTGACGAAGATGCTGACGGCCACGACCTCCGCGTACTGCCGAGCCGCCTCGACCAAGCGAAGATGCCCGGCATGCAGCGCCCCCATGGTGGGAACGAGGCCCAAGCGCGCCCCGGTCGCACGCGCGGCGACGCACGCGCCACGAAACTCAGCGACGCTGCGGCTCACCCGCGGCTCAACCGTCATTCGTCGCCCGCGGGCCCGTAGCCTGGCGGCAGGCTGGCGATGACAGGGCGCACGCCGGTAACCTCCGCGCGGGGACCCGACCCGAACGAGTGCTGCTCGCTCGGAAAAGCTCCACCCCTCACCTCCGTCACGTAGGCGCGCGTCGCCTCGACGATCGCGTCGCCCACCTCAGCGAAGCGCTTCACGAAGCGCGGCCGCAGCTCTGGGTACATCCCCAAAAAATCGTAGCAGACCAACACTTGTCCATCGCAGTCCGGCCCCGCCCCAATGCCCACGGTTGGAATCGAGACGGCTTGCGTGATCCGCGCCGAAAGCTCGCTCGGAATACCCTCCAGCAAAAGCGCGAAGGCGCCCGCCGCTTCGACAGCCTTGGCGTCGGCCAAGAGCCGCTCCGCGGACGCAGCATCCCTACCCTGCACGCGGAAGCCGCCCATCGCGTGAACGCTCTGCGGCGTCAGCCCGATGTGCGCCATGACGGGAATACCGCAGCTCACGATGCGCCGGATGTGCTCGGCATAATCCGCCCCGCCCTCGAGCTTGACCGATTCACAGCCCCCTTCCTTGAGCAGGCGCCCCGCGGCCAGCACGGCTTGCTCGGGCGACGCTTGGTAGCTCATGAACGGCAAGTCGCCCATCACGTGCGCGCGCTGCGCCGCCCGCGCCACCGCTCGCCCGTGGTAACACATCTCGTCAAGCGTCACGGCCAACGTGTTGGTCAACCCCTGCACGACCATGCCCAAGGAATCGCCGACCAAGAGCACGTCGACCCCACCCGCTTCCAAGAGGCGCGCCATCGTGGCGTCATAAGCCGTCACCATCGCAATCTTCGGACCCTGAGTCTTGCGAGCGCGCAGGGCCGGCACAGTGAGCTTCATAGAAACCGACATGGGGGAGCGGAAATTAGCACGCGCGGGGCAGCGGTGGCGCGGCGCTGGTGGGGTGGTGGCCAGGCCAGCGCAAGCGGAGGGATCTGGGGGTGTGGGGGGAGCTCGGAGCTCGCTGGACGGCGTCCTGCTCGGCACGCCCGCGCGAGCCCAAGTGCTGGCACGGCGCCTGGCGGTTCCCGCCCAGTCGGACTTTCGCGCAAGGGCCTGAGGCGCCGCACGGCTCCGAGACGCAACGCGGAGCAGCGCAGAAGCGCAAAATGCGGTAGTCTACGAGCCATGCGCGCGCCCAAAATCCGTGTAGCGAACGGTCGGATCCAGATCGACGAACCGACGGATTTGCCGAACGGCACCGAGCTGTTCGTGGTGCCCGCGGAGCAGCTTGAGGGTACCTACGTGAATGACGACCTGGACGAAGAAGAACGAGCGGAACTGCACGCCTCTATTGAAGAAGCTGAACGCGAACTCGCTGCAGGTCAGGTGGTGAGCGAGGAACAACTCTGGGCGCGACTACGAGCCATGCCGTGAAACTGGTGCTCGCTCCTCGCTTTGTGCGAGAAGCAGAACGGTGCGCCGGCTGGTGGAGGAAGAACCGCTCAGCAGCCCGTTTGCTCTTTGATGACGAACTTCGAGTCGTGCTCGACCAGATCCGAACGGCTCCGCGGCTCGGCACCGCATATGCGGCCATGGCGAGCAGCGAGCATCTGCGCGTGCTGATGCCGCGAACACGGCACCACGTGTACTACCGCATACTCGCCGACCAGGTCTGGGTGGTCTCGGTCTGGAGCGCAACGCGCCGACGCGGTCCCCGACTGCCCTGACGTCCTCGCGGACAGCCCGAAGCTCTAGTCTTTTCTCTTTGGTTGCCCATTCGCAACTCCGCGTCCCCACGGTGGCCAAGCCGATGTTCGACGCCACCTGGCGACGCGGCGGCGACACAGCTAGGCTTTACCCTCCGTGTCTGAGCCTGCCGCACCCCCCGAGCTTGCCCCCGTCTTCGAGCGCGCGGCGCGGCGCGTTCGTGGTCGGCTGTGGCTCGGTCGCGTGCTCTCGGGAGCGGCCGGGGGCCTGTGCCTGGGCGCGCTCACGGCGGGCGCGCTGTGGTGGCTTCGGCAAGGCGAGCTCCGGCCGTATGCGGCGCTGGTCGGCGTGGTGGGCGCAGCGGCCGGCGCGCTTTTCGCGGCGCGGCGGCGCTGGTCGGACGAAGCGGTCGCGCTGTACTTGGACGAGAAGCTGAAGTTGCGGGAGGAGATCGTCACCGCGGTCGGGCTCCGCGGCGACTACGGCGAGCCTGCGCAACTGCTGAAGGTCAGGGCGGCCCGAGCGCTCTCCGGGGTGCAGCTGAACGGGCCGAAGGTCCTTGAGGCGCCGCAGCTCGCGGGGCTGCTCGGCGCGGCGGGAATTTTGTGGATGACGCTCACGCCGCTGCCTCCGGCGCCGAGCGTGCGCAGCCCGCCGGGGGTGGAGCGGGTGCAGCAGGCCAACGTCAAGGGCCTCTCGCGGATCGAAGCGCTGGCGGGTCAGAAGGGTCGAAATCCGGAGGATGAGCGACGGCTGCGCGCCATGGCCGACGAAGCCAAGCGATTGCGCGCGCAGCTGGCGCAGGGCATGGAGAAACGCGAGGCGCTCGCGCGCGTGGCCAAGCTGCGCGACGCCATCGCCGAGCTGCGCTCTGAGTTCGGCAACCGCCAAAACCGGCCGGGGCTGGAAGCGGCCATCGGGGCGCTTTCGGAGCGACCGGAGCTGCGTAAGGCGGCGCGCGCGTTGGGTGACGGCGATCTTACGGCGTTTGATCAAGAGATGCAGCGGCTGGCCAATCAGGCCGAAGGCCAAGCCCGGGAAAGCGCCAAGGCTGCCCTCGAAGAAGCAGCCCGCGCCGCTCGCGAGAAGGGCGCGAAATCGCTGGCCGAGGCGCTGGAGGAGCAGAAGCGCGTTTTCGAGAAGCGCGAGGCAGAGGCCGAAGCGCTGCGCGAGTTGGCCCGGGCGCTGGGCAATCAGCTCGACGCCGAAGCCCTGGAGGATCTGAAGGAGTTTGGGAGCTCCGGGGATCCGGCGGCCGCTCGCAGGTTGGCGGAGGCGATGGGCAAGGCGCTCGCAAAGCTGAGTGAAGCGGAGCGCCAGCGCCTCGCCGAACAAATGAAGAAGCAGCTCAGCCAAAGCCCGGGCGGCCGGGCCTCCGCGATGTCGAAGAAGGAGATGGAGGACCTGGCGCGCAGGCTCGCTTCGCCGGGTGGGCAGAAGGAGCTCGAGGAGCGCTTGCGCCAAATGGCCCAGCCGGAGCGGAGCCGAGAAGCGGAGCGCGACGGTGCGCTCGGTGATGCGGAGCGCGGCGCGGACGAGGCGCAGGGAGGACTGGGAGCCGTCCCGCTGCCGATGCCGGGCGCGCCCGGGTCCCAAGCCGGCAACGCGTCGCCCGAGAACGGCAACTCCGGCCCAGGCTCGGGCAAAGGTCCGGCGGCGCCCGATCACTCAGGCAAGACGGAGCCGGTCGAGGCGCCGGAGCTGCGCGCCAAGGCCAACGCGCGGCGCAGCGGGACCGGCCCGATGCACGCCGCCACGCTCGGCCGAGCCCCGGCGCGCGTCGGCGACACGGCCAATCAGCGCGGCGAAGGCAGCTTGGGCAGCGTCGCTCCGGCGGAAATCGGCGCCGTCGAGCAGTCGGAAGTGCCGGAGGAGTACCGCGAGCATGTGGGGCGTTATTTCGAGCCGGAGTGAGCGGCGCGTTGTTCAGGGCCGATTCTAGTCCCCCAAGCCCCCCCCACTCGAGGCTAGGGTTACGCCCGGCATGACCGAACCCTTCGAGACGAGACTGACCGCCGCTAGCGCCGCCTGCGCGACTCTGAAGAGCGCCGTCGCCAGCGTCATCGTCGGGCAAGAAGACGTGGTCGAACAGGTGCTGTGGGGTCTGGTGGCCGGGGGTCACGTGCTGCTCGAGGGCAACCCTGGACTCGGCAAGACCCTGTTGGTGCGTACCCTAGCCAGCTGCTTGGATCTGCGCTTTTCCAGGATCCAGTTCACGCCCGATCTGATGCCGAGCGACATCACCGGCAACAACGTGCTCGTGATGGGGGAGAGCAGCGCGGGCGGCGGGAGATTCGAGCTGCATCGCGGGCCGATTTTCGGACAGGTCGTGCTCGCTGACGAGATCAATCGAGCCACCCCGAAGACCCAAAGCGCGCTCTTGGAGGCCATGCAGGAGCACGCCGTGACCATCGCTGGCGTACGCCACAAACTGGACGAACCCTTCTTCGTGCTGGCCACCGAGAACCCGATTGAGATGGAGGGCACCTACCCGCTCCCCGAGGCCCAGCTCGATCGCTTTCTCTTGAAGGTCGTGGTCGAGAGCCCAAGCGAGGAGCAACTGACCCAGATCCTGCGTCGAACCACGGGTGCGCCGGACCCGGCGCCAGCACAGGTCATGGGACAAACTGAGGTCTCCCAGCTGCGGGCGCTGTGCCGAGAGATCCAGGTGGCCGAACCCGTGCTGCGCTATGCGGCGAAGCTCGTCGGCGCCTCGGATCCGTCGGCGCCAGGCGCGCTGGACCTCGTACGACGCGCGGTGCGCTTCGGGGCCAGCGTTCGCGGAGCGCAGTCGCTCGTGCTCGCCGGCAAGGCCATCGCGCTCATCGAAGGGCGCGCGCAGGTCAGCTTTGGCGACGTGCGACGCGCGGCTGCTCCGGTGCTGCGGCACCGGGTGCTGCGCAGCTTTGAGGGCGAGGCCGATGGGATCACCACCGATCGGATCGTGAAGGAGCTGCTCCAGCACGTGCAGGCGCTCCCGGAGGCCGTCGCCGAAGCGGTGCGGGTCAGCTAGTGCCAAGGCTCGTCGCTGCTGCTCAGCGTGGCCTGGTCGCGTTCCTGTTGCTGCTGCTGTGGGCGGGTCCCGCCCGCGCGGCCAGCCCCATCACGCTGGAGGTCCAGCCGCTGCTGGGTGGGGGCACACCCGCCGTGGAGGGCTGGCTCAGCGCCTACGTGCGCGTCGACAACAGTTCGAGTGAGGTGATCCGGGGTCACTTGTCGCTGCGTGCCGCGCCCGCCTGGTCGCATCCCCGCCGTGGACCCGGGAACGTGACCGAGATGCCCTTTTCGGTGGCCGCCCGCAGCCAGGTGGCGCTGGAAATCCCCGTGCACGGGTTTATCGGCACCCCACCCAGCCTGCACCTGCAAGCGCTGGGCGCCGAAGGACAGCTCTTGGCAGAGGCCAAGAGCGCCGAGCTGCGCACGGCCGATCCGCTCATCTTCGATCTCAGTTCGCCCAGTCACGTCGCGCCGGCGCTCCGCACCCTAGCGATCGCGCTCACGCACAAACGCGTAAGCGGGCTGGCCGCGCCGCTGCTGAGCGTGTCGAGCGCCAGGCGGCATTCGCAGACCGGAGAGCCTGTCGTGCCCCAGCTGGCCGCCGGCTATGCCAGCGCCACGCTGGTGCTCACCACCGCCGAGCAGCTGGCAAGCATTGGTGAATCAGCGCGCGCGGCGCTCTCGGACTGGATGCTCGCGGGCGGAGCACTCGCGCTCACCCCCACCCGTCCTGAAGACCTGCGCACCAGCTACCTGAAGGCATGGGCGGGCGGCAGCGTGGAAGAAACCCGCGCCGAGCCCGAGCTCGCTGCCGAGACGACCTTTGCGATCCCGCTCGATCCGCTCGAGGGGAGTAACCCGCTGGGCGCGGCGGGCCCCACGCCGGGCGCAGGCATCGGCGAGCTGCGCCTAGCCCCCAGCGCAGCAACCCAACCAGCGCTGCGCGCCTTTCGCGGTGGTAACCTCCGGCCGAGCCCGTGGGGCAGTGCGGCCAGCTACGGTTTGGGCGAGCTGCACCTCTTGGCGTTCCAGCCCAATGCGGAGCCGTTCGTCAGTGATCCGTGGGCGCACCGCAAGCTGGCCGACCTGACACGCCACGCTTGCGAACGGACGGCCCACATCACGCTACCCCACGCGAAAGATGCGCTCGACGAGTCGCGCCTCCGGCTCGTGCGAAAAGAGCTCGACCCCAATCAGGGCACGCGCTGGACGATCATCGTGTCGGCGCTCCTGCTGCTCGCCTACGCCGGGCTGGCGGCGCCGCTGAACTTCTACCTGGCGCGGCGCTCAGGCAAGCCGCTGCGCGCCCTGGCTTACCTGCCCTTGTGGTCGCTGATAGCGCTCATGCTCGTGGTGGGGCTGGGCATGGCGAGCCGCGGACTGAATGGCCGAGCTCGCCGGCTAACGCTGATCGAAGCCGGCGCCGGGATGAGCCGAGCCACAGCAACGCGCTTCCGCGGCCTGTACGCGGCTTCGGCGAGCGAGCTCGTGGTGCAGGCAAGCGCGCGCGGCAATCTGCTCGACGTCACCGGGGACGCCGAAGAGACCGGTCGGCGACTGATCGTCGATCGCGAAGGCGCGCGTTTGACCCAGCTGCGCGGGCGGCCCTGGGAGGTGGTGGTCGTGCGCGAGGACGGCTTTGTTGGGCTCGGAGGCGGGGTCAGCGTGCTGCGCGGCGCCGAGGGCGAGGTCACGGTCAAGAACCGACTCGGTCGAGATCTGCTGGCCGTGGAGCTGATGCCTGGCCACTCGCGCCCGGCGCGCTTCTTCGCGCGGGTAGCAGACGGGGCCGCCGTGAGCGAAGCCGCTGGCCTGCTTGTGCCACTGACCCGTAGCGGCTCGGTCGGCCGCTCGTCGCTCGGCATCGAGAGCATCCGCGATACTCTGGACAAGGCAGCCAAGGGGCTGCCTGCGGCCTGGGACGCCATCGAAGGGACGGCGGCTCACATCGTGGACTACTGGCCCGAAGATGTGCCGGTCTTGATCGCCCAGCTCGACGGCGGAGAAGGCAAGCTCACCGACAGCGGCTTTCCCATCGAGGTGGACAGAGCGCTCATCCGAATCGTTGGCGAGGGAGGACTACCGTGAGCGACTCGCCGGCCATCCGAATTCGACACCTCTCGCATCGCTTCGGGACGCGCGACGTGCTGCGCGACGTCAGCTTCGACGTGCCGCACGGCGAAATTTTCGGCTTCATCGGCCCCAACGGGGCGGGCAAGACGACCACGATCCGCGTCATGGCGACGCTCCTGGAACCCGCCACGGGTCGGGTGGAGATCGACGGGCTGGACGTCGCGATTGACCCAGAAAAGGTGCGGCGCCTGATCGGCTACATGCCGGATCACGCCGGCGTTTACGAGCGCATCACCGTGCGGGAATTTCTGGAGTTTTTTGCGGATGCCTACCAGGTCCCCGACCCCAGCGTGGTGGACGTGGTGCTTGAGCTGACCGACCTCGGGCGACTCGACGGGCGACTCGTGGTCGAGTTGAGCAAGGGCATGAAACAGCGCCTGCAGATCGCTCGCATTCTGCTGCACGATCCCAAGGTGCTCATCCTCGACGAACCGGCCAGCGATCTGGACCCCCGAGCTCGCATCGAGCTACGCGATCTGCTGCTTGAGCTGCGCGAGCTAGGCAAGACCATTTTCCTGTCGAGCCACATCCTCACGGAGCTTTCGGATGTTTGCAGCTCGGTGGGGATTCTGGAGCGCGGTCGGCTGGTCGTGGCGGGCCCGATCTCGGCCATCGGCGACGAGCTCGCGCGCCGCAGCAGGGCCGGAGCCACCGACGCAGTTCCAGCCGAAGTAGCCACTGCGCAAGCCGGCGCGCCGCTTGTTGCGCCCAGTGACCTGACGGTGGGGGGCGCCACCATTCCCGCGGCGGCGCGAAAACGGCTGAAGTTGCGGGTGCTGGGGGACTCGCGGCTCGTCGCCCCTCTGGTCGTGGGCGGCCTGGGCGTTCACGCCGTCGAGCCCTCACTGGGGGGGCTACTGACGGTCGACTACAGCGGCGACGAGCGTTTCGTGGCCGATGTCGTTCGCCACCTGGTCGGGCAAGGCGTGGGCGTGGTCGGCGTCGAGCCGGAGCGCAATGAACTTGAGCGCATCTTCCTTGAAGTCACCCGAGGAGACCTTTCGTGAGCGCGCAAACCGGGTCGCCCTCTCTGCCACCGCTGGCTCCTGGTGCCGGCCTGACAGCCCGCGTCCGCACAGCTTTCTCGCGTCTCACGCGGGACCCCAACCCCGTTTGGATGCGCGAGCTGCGACAGTCCGCCCGCCTCCAACGCACGCCGGTCATCCTGATGACCGTCACGGTGGCCGTAGCGCTCCTGATTTGCTCGGTGGGCGGCATCGCCAGCGTGACGGCCGAACCCGCCAAGGTCGGTGTCGGTATCTTCCATACCTTTTTCTCACTCGCCTTCGCGCTCGTGACCTGGCTTGGACCCGCCGTGGCGGCCAGCACCAACGCGGGCGAGAAGAACGGGCGGACCTGGGAAGCCCTCGCTCTGACCCGGCTTTCACCCGCCCAGATAGCCCGCGGGAAATTCCTGGCCGCCTACACCTACGTCGCGCTCTACCTGGTGATGTTGGCGCCGGTGGGAGCCTTGCCGTTCCTGTTCGGCGGAGTCACCGCAACCGAGGTAATTCTCGCATTTTTCTGCTGTTTTGTGTTCGCCGCTCTGGCCGTCGCCTTCGGCTTGTCCTTAAGCTCCAAGTTTCAAAGCTCGGCGGCCGCAATCATCGTGACCCTGCTGGTCACGCTCACGACTTCCGTCCAGGTCTACGGCGCGCTGGGCGTCGGGCTGTCGTGGGCCGTGCATGAGTTATGGCCCGCCGTGCCCCAAGGCCCGCCGGTCTGGCTGCCCACAGCCTGGGTGCGCGCCGATTTCGGCTTGCCGTATGTGGCCTTCCTGCTCGTGCTGCCGCTCGCCGCCGTGGCGATACCCGCTTGGCTCTTCTACGAGATCACGGTGGCCAACCTGTCGGCGCAAAGCGACGACCGCTCCACGCGCCTGCGGCTCTGGACCATCGTCTCCACGCTGGCCCTGACGCTTTGCACCTCGCTAGTCACCGTCGCGACCCGCAAGGTGGAGTGGGGCATGGCCCAGGGCTCGCTGCTGTTCGTGTTCTTTGTCTTCGTCATCTTCCTCGTAGCTGGGGACCCCCTCGGCCCGTCGCGACGAGTGCAGGTCGCTTGGCTGCGGGAAGAGCGAGGCCCCCTCCGCCGAGCCCTGGGCCCGGGCATCGTCGGCGCGACCGCCTGGGTGCTTGGCCTGATCCTCGTTGCCTTTGCGGCCAGCGTGGGCGTCGGGCTACTTGCGCTGGCTAGTGCCACCGAGCGAGCCATGCTGGTGGCCTTCAATGGCCAGCTCGCCGCCTTTCTGGTGTTCTTGGTGGGGACTTGCGGCTTTTTTCGCGCCAGAGCGGAGGGCGCCACCGTGCCGCGCATTCTCGTGCTCGTGGCCATCCTCGCCACCGGCATCGGTCCTTGGATCGCCATGGCCATCGCAGGCTTTGCGACTCCGCCTGGAGACACCGCCCTGGCCCTAGCAGCCCCCTCCCCCAGCTTTGCCTTTGTGCTGGCCGAGCAGATCAGGCTCGGACCCAAGAACCTGTCCGCGTTCCTCCTACCGGCCATCATCTGCTCGACCGGCTACGCATTCTTCGGCCTCCTCTTGATCGTGCTGGCGGGAGCCCGGACACGTCGACGGCTCGCCGACGAGCGCGCCCGGCTCAGCCACCTCGAAGCTCTTCTCGACGCCGAACTGCAGGCAGCGCAAGCACCCTCCCAGGCCGGCGGGGAGGATCAAGCTCCGACCGGAGCGACCGCGTGACCTCCCCGGGACTGCTGGACGCGGAGTTCGTGCGGGAGCTTGAGCTGCTGCGGCGACGGCTCCGGGTGGACGTGCGCTCGGGGGCCACCGGTGAACACGCCGCCCGTCGCAGAGGCGGCAGTGCCGAGTTCCAAGAGCACCGCCCCTACCATCCGGGCGATGATCTTCGCCGCATCGACTGGCTAGCGTTCGCACGGAGCGGCGTCCCGGTCGTGAAGACCTTTCGGGCTGAGGAGGACGTGGTGGTCCGCGTTTTGCTCGATGCGTCAGCTTCGCTCGACTTCGGAAACCCTAGGAAAATAGAGACATCCCTACGCCTGGCCGCGGCTTTCACCTACCTGGCGTTGGCCGGTTCTGAACGCGTTCAGGTGTTGGTTGCGGGGCCAGCCCGAGCTGGGCAAGGCCTGTCTCGCGTCGGCGAGCCTCGCCGCGGTCGCGGCGCACTGCATCGCGTGCTCCAGGAACTGTCGGAGGTTCAGGCCACCGGTCCAGCGTCGCTCCCGGCGGCCCTGAGGGCGGTGTCGGACCGCTACCGCCGGCCGGGGCTGCTGGTCGTACTCAGCGATTTTCTCGACCCGGGTCCAGTGGCGGACGAGCTGGCCCGCCTGAGGGCGCAGGGGCACACCCTTGCGCTGGTGCAGGTCTTGAGCCGGATGGAGCTTGCCCCCGACTTCGAAGGCGATCTGAGTCTGGTGGACTCCGAGACCGAGGTCGAGCTGGAGCTCACCCTGGACGCCACGGCCGTCGAAGCCTACCTGGCCCGGCTCTCAGGGCTGGTCGAGGAACTCCGCGCCACGGCTCGTCGCCTGGGAGCCAGCTACGTGCGCGCCATCACCGACGAGCCGCTCGAAGCCCCGGTCAGAAGGTTCGTGACGGGCGCAATCGATTGATGGGGACCGGCAAACTGTCGGCTGCGCGTTGAGCGTTCACAATTCCCACGGAAGCAACGCCCACTTCGCTCACGCCACGAGCGCCGCTCGAGAACCCCAGGAAACACCGCAATAGGCACAAAATACAGAGAGCGCGAGCACCGAAGCATTTGCGCTTCGGCACCCGCGCTCACCCGGAAGCGTTACGCCTTCTTCTTGGCCTTCTTCTTGGCCTTCTTGGCGGGTGTCTTGCGCAGCGTCAGGGAGTAGCGCGTGTAGCCCTCGACCTCGACCGGCTTGATCT
>JANNWK010000613.1:0-2979 GCA_031408355.1 Myxococcales bacterium | reverse complement strand
GCCGGACGGCAGCCTCCCGGCCTTGGACTTCTTGAAGCTGCCGCCCGATAGCCCCTTGGTCGATCAGGGAACCCGCGTGGGCCTGCCCTTCGTCGCTGCCGCTCCCGATCTGGGCGCCTACGAACACGGCGCTGTCGTGGGCGTCGGCTCGGGCGGCCTCGGTGCGAGTGGCGGCGCGGCCGGAAGCTCCTCCGCGAGCGGAGCCGGCTTGGGCGGTGCTAGCGGTAGCGTGGGAACCAGCAGTGGTGGCGACGGTCTGCTCGGGAACACTGGCGGCTTGGACGCGACAGCTCCGAGCGCCACCGCTGGAGCGAACGGCCTCGTCTCAGGCGCCGACCTGAGCGACGGCGAGCCGGGCCCTGGTTGCGCTTGCGCGACCGGTTTGAGCTCCAGGCGCGGCGAGCCCGAGATGTTCATGCTCGCCTGCGCGCTTGGCCTGATGTCGATCGGGCGGCGGCGTACTCGGGCCTAGCGTTTCGCGGGGCGATCACAAAACAGCGCCACGACCTTGCCCCGGCAGTAGATGGCGTACTCCCCAAACATCTTGCCGCCAAATTCTGGGCTCTCAGGGGAGGAACGCGCCGCACGGGATTGAATCGCGGCGGAGCGAGTGCCCGGCAATGTCGTTGTCATCCGACCAGAAGACAGGCTTGAAACCGCCGACGCACGCTGCTTCTGGGGCGATCGTCAGGCCTTCGAGGCCATTGCTGTCCAGGCGCGAGCATGTCTTCGTGCTTCGGTCAGCTCCGGTGATCCAGCACTGCTCGGCTTGGCGTCCATGATCGTGGTCGGCGGCGCGGCCGCGGTGGTCTTGGGTGCAGTGCCTGCGCTCGCACTCGGCACTCGGAGCGGTAGGCGTTCTTTCTTCCGGTCTCGGCCGCACTTGAGGCCACGGCGGACAGCCCTTTGCACGGCGCCGTCCTTTGGTGGCATACCGAGCGTCCTCGGATGACCCTGACCATCGAGATCGAACTGGAGACGGACGGCCGCTGGCTGGCCGAGGTCCCTCAACTCCCCGGTGTGCTCGTATACGGCGACACCCAGGAACGAGCGGCTCAGCTGGCGCGCGCCCTCGCGTTTTCGCGTACTCGCTGACCAGATCGAAGCTGGCGAGGTCGAGGCCATTGCAGTGACCAACGTCTCGTTTGCCGCCTAGGATTTCGACGTTTGGGGGAATGGTCATCTTCGAGAGCCAGCAACGTGCTGGCCGCCTTGCTGCGAATCGGCTGGACCGTGGCTCGTCAAAAGGGGTCACACAAGGTCCTCAGGCGCCCCGCATCGGCAGCCTACGTCTTCGCGTTCCACGAGCGAGACGAACTTGGACCCAAGATGCTCGCGAGAATCGCAAGAACGCGCCTGAGGGCGGTGGCGTTCAGCGGCGTACTCGGTCCTAGCGTTTCGCCGGGCGCCGCGCCTTCACTGGTTTCGGCTTGGGGAGCGGAAGCTCGTTGGCTGTGAGCGACACCAGTTGCGAAATCCAGTCGCTGTCTTCCCAGAGATGGCCGGCGATCATCAGCCAGGGTTTGGCCCCGGGGTAGGGCAAGCCTTCAGTGACCTTGCCGATGAAGGCCTTGCCCGCGAGCGTCGGCTTCACGAACAGCTGATCGTCACAGAACAGCGCCACGACCTTGCCCCGGCAGTAGATGGCGTACTCCCCAAACATCTTGCGTGCGGACACTTTGCCCGCCTCCGCCATCTGCTCCAGAACGAAGTCGAGGTTGCTCTGCTTGGAGGCCATACCTCCTATCTAGCGCGAGTGGCGCGCCCCGCCGATAGCTGGGCGCGCGTAGCCAAATTCTCGGCTCTCAGGGGAGAAACGCACCGCACGGGATCGAATCGCGACGGAGCGAGTGCCCGGCAATGTCGTTGTCGTCCGACCAGAAGACAGGCTTGAAACCGCCGATGCACGCTGCCTCCGGGGCGATCGCTAGGCCTTCGTTGTTCGAGTCCGGCAGGGAGCTGGGGCGGTTGAACTGACGACGAACGTAGAATCGGCCGAAGCCGGCCGAGCCGGGGGTCGTGTTGATGTCCAAGATCCCTGACTTGTTGCCGCAGGTGTCGTCGCAGCTTGCCCACAGGTAACCCACCTCACGGTCGAACTCGAGGCCCATCACACCGGCGTTCCCACTCGCGATAGTCGCAACGCGGGTGAACCCGCCGCTCACGTGGTCCAGGGCAAACGCGTAGATCTGGCCGTTGCCTTCGATGCCCACCAGAAACAGGCCACCACCGTGATTCGCATACTCGGCCGGGTTGTAGGTGTGGGCCGCGGCTTCGTCGAAGAAGCCCTTGCTGACAAGGAAGCTGTCCGGGATCCAGGTGATGGCTTCAAGGCCCAGGTTGGCGCCCATGATCGGCAGATTGGCCGTCAAGTTCCACTCGTTGGCGGCGGTGAGCGTGGGCCCCGCGCCGCTCACGTCGAAGCGCAAGATGGCCAACTTGCTGATGGTGCTGGCGTCGTTGTTGCGCTCGGTCGCAACGTAGAGGCCGTCGCTCGGCGAGGCTCCAAACGTCACGCTCTCCGAGTCCGGGTTGCCGGTGCCGTCGGGGTAGCGCAGCGCCTTGCCGGCTGCCCAGTCGTTGGTCGTGTCGGGCGTGTACAGGCTACCGTCCCAGAGCAGGCGTAGCAGGGTGCCCGGACCATTGACGACGGCCCACAGCGCCGCGGGCGAAGCCCCCGTCGCGGGTTCGTAGGTGAGGCCGCTCAGGTTGCTGGTAAACTGAGCTGCTTCATCCGCGATTTGCACCGCGTTCTGCCCGGGCCAGTCGAAGGCAGTGGGCGCGGGCGGCACGACGACAGGTCCGCTGCACGAGTTCGCGGCAGCCTTCGTGACGGTGCTGGTCACGGCGAAGGCGCCGGTCCCGTCCGGGCAACGGGCATAGCTGCCGAGTGCCGCCACCGTCCAGGAGTAAGAAGCAACCAGGGTGCCGGTGGTGTCGAATAGACGCGCCGAGTCGCTGCCGCCCAGCCCAAAGCCC
>JANNWK010000612.1:0-4850 GCA_031408355.1 Myxococcales bacterium | reverse complement strand
ACCATTCGTGTGCGCGGCGGCGGCTTGCGCGGTCTCACCGAGCCGAAGGAAGCCCTGGACTGTGGTCATTCTCCGACGATGGCGCGGCTCTTGTGCGGCGTGCTTGCGGGGCAACCCTTCGCTTCGCGGCTGATCGGCAGCCCCAGCAACGCGCGCCGCAAGATGCGCGCGATAACGGAGCCACTCGTGCGACGAGGCGCGAGCATCGTCGCTACGCCTCAGCCATTGGATGCGAACGAGCTGGGCTTGCCGCTCAGCATCGGCCCCCTCGGTTCGGAGCGGCTTTCGCCGATCGACTACGTGATGAGCCACCCGAATGACCACGCCAAAGGCGCGCTGTTGTTTTCAGGCCTGTTCGCCTCGGGTCCGACCTTGATTCACGAGCCGCTGCTCTCGCGTGATCATACCGAGCGCATGTTCGACGCTCTCAGCTTGCCGATCCAGGCCGTGGGCTCGATGGTGAGCATGCACCCGCCGGCAGATCCGTTGGCGATCCGCGGCTTCGAGCTGGATATCCCCGGCGATATTTCGGCCGCGGCCTTCGTGCTGGTGGCCGGGCAACTGGTGCCGGACAGCAGCGTCAGCACGCGGCGCACCGGGCTCAACCCCACCCGCTCCGGCATCCTGGAGATGATTCGGCTGTTCGGTGGGCGCATGGGGATTACGCCGACGGGTGACGCGCTGGGCGAGCCCTGCGGCGACGTGAGCTCCAGAGGCTCTGTGCTGCGCGCGATCCGCATCTCGGGCGAGCTTTCGCTACGAGGCATGGACGAAGTCCCGATCGCCTGCGCGCTGGCGGCCAAGGCGCGCGGCGTTACCGAAATTTCCGACGTGGCCGAGCTGCGCGAGGAATCGCCGGATCGCCTGACGGCGCTGGCCGAACTGCTGCGGGCCTTCGGGGTTTCTGCCAGCGAAAAGCCGGACGGGCTCGTGATCGAGGGCCGACCGGAGCGACCGCTTGCTGCAGCCCGAGTCAGTTCCGGGGGCGACCATCGTTTGGCGATGACCGCGGCCGTGCTCGCATTGGCGGCCGACGGCGAGAGCGTGATCGACGACGTCGACGCCATCGCCGTGAGCTTTCCACGCTTCGTGGGTACCTTGCGGGCCCTGGGCGCGCAGATCGAGGTGCAGCCGTGAGGCAGCTGCCTGTGGTGGCCATCGACGGTCCGGCCGGGGCTGGGAAGAGCACCGTCACGCGCAAGGTCGCCGAGCGCCTCGGTTACGTGATCGTGGACACCGGCGCGCTTTACCGCGTGGTGGCCTTGGCAGCCGAGGTTGCCCGGGTGGACTTCGACGACGCGGAGGGCGCGTCCGCGCTGGCGGAGTTGCTCGTCGCCGAGCAGGCGGTTCAACTGCGCCGGGCAGCCAATGGCAGCATGCAAGTTCTGCTGCGAGGACAGGACGTTTCGCTGGCGATTCGAGCCCAAACGATGGGGCAGGGGGCCAGCAAAGTCTCGGCGCACCCGGGGGTTCGTCGCGCGCTGCTCGAGCTGCAACGCGCAGCCGGGCGACAGGGCGGCGTGGTCCTCGAGGGCCGCGACATCGGCACCGTCGTGTTCCCCGACGCCGAGGCCAAGTTTTATCTGACCGCTAGTGTCGACGTGCGCGCCCAACGCCGCCACGACGAGCTGGCGGCGCGGGGCACTCCGCCGAGCTTGGACGAGGTTCTCAATGAAGTCGCGGATCGCGATCGTCGGGACAGCACCCGGCCTGTCGCCCCGCTTCGGCAAGCGGAGGACGCCGTGCTCGTGGACAGCTCGCGCTTGTCGGTCGAGCAGGTAGTGGAGCAGATTGTCGCAGCCGTACAGGTCGTGGCACGCAAGCTCGCGGCGAGCCGCTAGTGCGCGGGCGCAGCTTGGTCTGCGCGCTTGGTCTGGCGCTCTTGAGCTGTGGACCGAAGGCGCTCGCGCCCCCGCCGCCTGCCCCGGCCGCCAGCTCCGCCGCCGAACTCATCCCTGCCGATCTCGACGTCGTGGTGCGGCTGGACCTCACTCGGATCCGGCAGAGTCTGGGCGGGGTGGCGCTCGAAGCGTTGTCGCGAGAGACGCTTTCGAGCGCGGGCGGCAAGGACGACCCCGGAGGGCTGGTGCTCGGCTCTCTCCTGCAGGCGGAGCTAGTGTTCTTGGGCTTTCGTCCCGGCCCCGCGTGGCTGCCGCTCGACCGAGTGCTTTCCCTGCAGGGCCGTTTCGAGCCGCTCACGGCGCCGCCCGAGGGGTTTTCGAGGGCGACGGATCTGGGGGGGGACATGCGCTACTGGGAGCGAAAGCCCGGCCCGTCGCCGCTCGCTCGCGGAGAAACCGCGCGCGTCTACGCTTTGGGCGAACGCGTTCGCGCCTTCGTTTCGGAGGCAGAAATTGACTCCGTGGAGCGGGCTCTGCTTGGACTCCCGAGTTCGCCCAGGCTAACGCCGCCTGAGCAGGGCACGCTTTCAGTCGCGGCTCGCCCGCTGCTCGCGAGCCGATTGCTCGGGGGCGATGGCCTCCGCGAGCTGTTCGGACGAGCCAAGCAGCTCAGCTTGGTGGCGGATTTGGGGGCAGAGAACGTGCGGTTCAAGCTCGAACTCGAGCTGGCGAGTGCCGAGGATGCCAAGAGCCTTGCGGGCGCGCTCGACGTCGTCTTGGCACGACCGTGGCGTGCCAGCTCACTGGTAGACAGCGTGAGAGTGAACGCGAGTGAGCGCTACGTGAGCGTGGTGGCCGAGCCGACCCGCAGCCAGCTTGCCGGCGCCATCGCCTGCCTGCGGAGCGCTAGCCCTTCTGAGTGCCCGTGGTAGCTTGCGCGCCCATGAGCGAGGCCGTTGAGCGTCCGAGTGTGCGTTGGCGTTTCCGGTGGATCGTAGCCACGGCCTTGGGACTGGCGCTACTGGCCCTGCTCGGCGGCCGCGAAGTTTACGTGCGCTATGGTGGCTATCGCCCGCTGGCGCTCGTGCACGTCCCGGCCAGTATGCGCTACCGGGCTCGCGTGGAGCTGGGGGACGCGGCGCGTTTGCCGGCGCTGGCCAGGTTGCTTTCCTCGCTCGATCCTCGCGGCGTGCGACTTGCTGCGCTCGAACGGCGCCTCGGCGTCCAGTCGGCGGTGGTCGCCCGTGAGCTGGCGTTTGGAGCAGGTCCTGGTCGGGACGACTTTGTGCTGGTGTTTGGCCTGCAGCTGCAGGCCGGGACAGGCCTCGCAACAGCCAAGAGCGTTTGTGAGACGCTACGCGAGGACGGAATCCGCTCGGAACCGACCGACAATGGCTGCCGGCTGGCGGGCGGTGCGGTCCTGGGCGTGGCGCCCGACGGCTCCCTGGTGCTCGGCAGTCGGGAGCCCCTCGTGAAGGACTGGCTGAGCCGGCCAGAGATCGGCGATCGCCTTGGTTTTTCAGGACCTTCCGTGCGCGGCGCGGCCCCGGATCCTGCCGAACTGGCCGTGGAGGCCGGAGCGCTCGCGGAGCTGATTCGAGCGCGTTACCCCTGAGCCGGGCGGCGGCTCGACTTCGTTCGGTGCGCCCGCCCCGCTTCTGTCGCTCCGGAACGCTCGAAAATGCTTGGTCTTTGCGTTTGACGGGCGAGCTGCTGTGCGCTACCTGAGCGCGTCCAACGCGAGGCGTGGTGTCCGCTTTCTGGCTCTCCAGAACAAAGAGCGGCTCAAAGCCAGCGGGACGAAGGAGGCATTGTTTCGACTCATGACTGATACTCAAACAACCAACCAGAACACGGGCGACCTTTCCGGTTTCGCCGCGATGTTCGAAGCCACGCAAGCTGCTACCCCTAACGCCCAGATGGGCGGGGAAGGGGAAATTGTCAGCGGCTTGGTCGTGCAAGTGAACCGCGACACCGTCATCGTCGATATCGGCGGTAAGAGTGAAGGTGTCATCTCGCGTAGCGAGTTCATCGACGCCGCGGGAGCTTTCAACGTTAAGGCGGGCGACCGCGTCGACGTGTTCATCGAAAGCCGCGAAAGCGATGACGGCCTGATCTCCTTGTCCAAGGAGAAGGCCGACAAGATGAAGGTGTGGGACGAGATTTCGAGCGCCTGTGAGCGTGACGAGATCATCGAAGGCACCATCAGCCAGCGCGTGAAGGGTGGCCTTTCGGTCACGATCCGCGGCGGCGTTAAGGCATTCCTGCCGGGCTCTCAAGTGGACCTGCGGCCAATCCGCAACCTCGAGAAGCTGATCGGCCAGACCTACCAATTCAAGGTCATCAAGTTCAACAAGAAGCGCGGCAATATCGTGCTCTCCAGGCGCGTCCTTTTGGAGCGCGAGCGCGACGAGCTGAAGAGCAAGACTCTCCAGACCCTCGAGGAGGGCATGGTCGTCACCGGAACCATCAAGAACCTGACCGAGTACGGCGCCTTCGTCGACCTCGGCGGGATCGATGGTTTGCTGCACATCACGGACATGTCGTGGGGTCGCGTCAATCACCCCGGCGAAGTGTTCAAGGTCGGCGACGAGGTCACCGTCAAGGTGCTCAAGTACAACGCCGAAACGGAGCGCGTCAGCCTGGGCTTGAAGCAGACCCAGGAGGACCCGTGGAATCATGTCGAGGAGGCTTATCCGCTCGGTAAGCGCGTCCGCGGCAAGGTGATGAGCCTGACCGACTACGGCGCCTTCGTGGAGCTGGAAGCCGGCGTCGAAGGCCTGATCCACGTGAGCGAGATGAGCTGGACCAAGAAGGTCAAGCATCCGTCGAAGCTGATGGAGATTGGGACCGAGGTCGAGTGTCAGGTGCTCGAGGTCGACGCGAGAGCCAAGCGCATCAGCCTAGGTCTCAAGCAGCTTGAGCCCGATCCGTGGTCACTGTTCACGGACAAGTACAAGCCGGGCGACAAGATCGGCGGCAAGGTCCGCTCGCTCACCGACTATGGCG
>JANNWK010000611.1:0-7696 GCA_031408355.1 Myxococcales bacterium | reverse complement strand
CGCTCGGGGGACCTAGCGTGGCCTTGAGCTTCTCGGACGACGCGCAGCAGCTCCAGCTGACGCCAAGTTCGGGCGACATCGTCCAGGGGACCCGCGATCCCAAGTACCTGGACCGCGCTCGTTTCGACCTGAACCTCTTCGCCGGCGGCCGCTTCGAAGTCAGGGCCGGCGTCGATGAGCTCAGCGCCGAATACACCATTTACGGCTCCGGCGTTCCTGTCATCAGCAGCACGCGCGGCGTCGTGGAGACCGAGCCGACCTGTACGGCCGGCGTAGCGCGCGCCCCGGCGCTCGATACCGTCAACGCCTGCTGGCTGCCTGAGCAGGTGATCGGCTGCTACGAGCTCATCGATCCGGATCTGTCCGTCCCAACATACTGGCCGAGCAGCACTTGCGCGCGCAGGAAGCAAGACGGCGTGCTGTTCTTGGTGCCCTCGCCGCAACACGAGGAGACCTGGGCCGACTGTTCACCTGAGGAGCTCGCGTCGATCGCTAACCTCGGGTTCTGCCAGTAGCCGGCTTCTTCCCCCACAAGATGGCGCCACGCGTCTTGTCTGGGCACTCTTCCCCGTGCCAGATTGCGGGGGATGGACTCGTCACGAACGCCACGAGGCTACCTTGTACTTTGCCTGCTAGTGGCCGCCGGTTGCGGAAACCAGGCGGCGGAGTCAGGCAGCGGGGCGGCGTCTGTCGGCGCAAGCGGAGGCAAGTCGTCTGTTGGCTCCGCTGGAAACAACGCAGTAGGGGGCATTTCGGGAGCGGGCGCCGATAGCGTGGGAGGGACGAGCTCGGCGGCTGGAAGTAGCTCGGAGGGTGGCGGCGCGGGACAAGCCGATGCCGGCGGGCAAGCGGGTGGCGGTGGTGCTGGCGACACGCCGTTGCTGCCTGCCGGAGCCGTTGCGTTCTGGACATTCGGCGAAGAAGCTGGCCAGCCGCGGCTCTCTGTTGGCACACCGCAGCCGCACCCGCTCGTCGAGGTGGGAGGGCCCATCACGCGCAGCGATGTCGGCCCTTTCTCTGGCCACTCGGCAGAGTTCGACGGCAGCCACTACCTCATCATCCCGCACGCAGAGCTGGGCGACCTCGACATTGCCGGCGCCGCTGCAAAATTGAGCATGTTTGCGGTCGTCAAGATCGACGACATCAGCCGCGGCGTGACCATCGCCGGCATCTGGAGCGAGGGCCAAGGCGCCAACGACGACACAGGGACGCGACAATACGCGATGCTGCTCAACATGCCCACGTACGGGGGCTCCAAGCAGCTCACGCCGCACATCTCCAGTGAGGGTGGCGTGAGCCGCCGAGCCGACGGTACGGGCTTGCCCTGGTGTGCTGACTACGCAGCCAGCAAGTCGACGGTGCCAGTTGGCCAATGGCTCACACTGGGTTTCACCTACGACGGCACGTGGATTCGGGCCTACTTCAACGGCGTGATGGAGGAGCGAACGGTGGATCCGGTGAAAGATGGTCGAGCGGATCGCTATTTTGCGGAAGAAGGACCCAACGGCGGCCACCGCGGCATCAATCCGTACTTCCACGGTCGCGGCATCTTTCGCTACGATCCCCAATTGCACGCCCAAAGCAAGCCGAGCGGCCCCGCGGACTTCATTGTCGGCGCGCGCTACGCCGTCGGAAGCCTGCTCGGCGAAGCCCTGAAGGGCACGATCGGCGCGCTGGGCATTTTTGAACGTGCCCTCAGCGACTCCGAAATGAAGAGCCTGCACGACGCTGCCAACGTGACGGGCTTGAACTAGATAGCTAGTTCGTTGGCGTTAGCTTGAGAATCAGTGGCTGATCGCTCACTTCAATATCGAGCTCTTGCGTCGTCAAGATGTCCGCCGACGGAGCTGCTGATTCGACGGGACGATAGGCTTCAACGCGAACACTGGGCGCGCGAATCGTGAGGTGAACGCTGTGAGCAACCTCGCGATCCTGTTTGGCAGCGACATCGAAGCTGAGCGTATTTAGCCAGAGCGCGAGGTAGAAGGTCCCGTCGCGCTTCTGGAGTAGCGTATGCTGAAGCTCTGGCACGGAGCCGGTCAGCTCGAAGTCCAGGTGTGTCGGCGTAAAGGCGGGCCCGGGGTCGGCCAGCAGTGCTAGCAGGTTGCGCAAGGCGAAGAATTGAGCTTTCGGGGTGCCATCGCTCTTCAGCAGGCCGAAGTTCAGATCGGCGGCTTGATTGCTGAATGCAACGTCTGCGAACTCGTAGAGAAACACCTTTTGAAAGCCGCGCTTGAAGTACTCGAAGAACAGCCTAAGATCGTATTTGCTCGCGGCGCGCTCCGAGACGGGTGGTATCCAATGCGAGCCGTCCGGCATCGATGTGGTGTGATAGCCGGTCTCGGTCGCACATAGCGGCTTGTCGGGTCCCGAGTTGACTTGCATTCGCGGGATGTACCAGTCGTCGAGTCGGAACGTGGGCAAACCACCATCTGGGTAGCTGTGCGTGTTGCCGCAATCGCAGCCGGCCACTAGCCCCACATCGAGCGTATTGTCGGGAAAACTAAAGCCCGCCATCAGTACGGAAAGCCGCTGCGTTGCCGCGTCGCCTTTGACAGCCGCGTACAAATCGTTCTGGAACGCCGCCACCACGCCCGGGAACCCAACGCCTTTGTAGGTGCGCGTGCTGGCGTCCGGGTAGGCCGGCACGCCATTGCGGAAGCCGTGGTCGAGCTCGTTGGGCCCTTCCACCGAAGAAGCGACCGAGAGAGCGCGTTGCACCATGCTCATGGTGGCGGGTATGTCGAGGTCGTGGACGATGAGGTTGAAGCGCACGCCGACTGCGGCTAGCGCTTTCTGCCGATCGAGCACTACCTCGTGCGGGCTCAACGCGTCACGCCAGTTACGAATGCCAAGCTCGGTGACCCTGGGTAGGATCACTGTCTCGAACAGGTCCGAGTAAACCGAGGGCTCGTAGTTGAGGTGACCGTTGACGCCCACGATATCCACGAAAGAGTCCGCTGGCTTGGCCAGTTGTCCGACACCAATGTCGACGAGCGCTCCTGCGCCACCGGCCTGAGAGCTGGCGGTGCCACCCGCGTTCTGTCCACCGGGGGCGATGCCTGCCGAGCCGGCACCTGCGGCGGCAGCTTCGAAGTTCGCGCCGGCGCTCACATTCGGCGCCCCAGCTGGCGGCGTTCCGACAGAGGACTGCCCGCCCAGGCCGACGGAACCCCCGGGGGCGTCCGCGCTAGCGCAACCCATCCAGCCCGCACCGCAATACAAGTGGCCAATCAGAAGGGCTACCCGCGCGGCTTTGAAGTGGGAAGGCGCAGGGGAGCACTCACCAGCAACCTGACGGGTTTTACCGTGCACGCTTTCGAGTCTAAACATGGGCGGCGGTTCGTCACCGCAACCAGCCCCTGTCGTGAAAGAATCTAGAAAACTTTCTAAGCCGCGTTGATGGAATCGGTGAATTGGCCACAAGCTCAACGGCTCTCTGCGGAGAACGGCCGGAAATTGCGCAAGCTGGGCGCCTTGGCGCCCCTGCTCGTGGCAGCCTTTAGCCCGCTCGCGGCGATCGCTCAGACGCCCTTGAGCGACTTATCGTGGGAGGCACCAGTCACCTGTCCACCTAAGGAAGAAGTGCTGCAGCAACTGTCCGAGTTGCGAGCCGGGGTGAGGAACGCAGCGGTCCGCGTGTCCGTCAAGGTCGACGAGGAAGCTCCCTACTTTCGCCTGCGTCTGCGGACCGAGCTCGCTGGGCACTCTGGCGAGCGCCAGCTCGTGGGGAAGAATTGCGCCGACGTGACGCAGGCGGCGATCGCAGTCTTGATCTTTTTGTTCGATGCTGAGGGCGGGCGTCACGACGCGCGTGAGCACGCTCCATCCGGTCGGCCTCCGCCCGAGCGCCAGGGCAGCTCGCCGTCGAGCCCAACGCGGCAGCTCCCGCCTGAAAGGCCCAAGCTCTTCCTCGCCTCCGGCTTCGGCCTCGGGCAAGGGCTCTTACCCGGTACCGCGCTGGCGTTCGAGGCAAGGGCCGGGCTGCGTTGGCCGACCTGGAGCGGCCAACTCCTCGGCCAGGTTTGGCCGGAGCGAACGGCTCAAGCAGGCGCATTGCCCAGCGCTGGCGCAGAGTTTTCCCTGTTCGTTGCCGGTCTGCTGTTCTGTCCGGAGCTGCGCGGGGCAATGCTCAGCGGGCGGGTCTGCGCGGGGATGCAAGCGGATTGGACCCGGGGGACCGGCTTCGGCGTGGATAACCCGGGCTCGGTCTTGGCATTCAGCATGGCCGGAGTGTTTGGGACGGGCCTTAGCCTGCCGATTGGTCGCGGCCTGGCCCTGGGCTGGACTCTGGAGGGGGTGATCCCGACGGTCCGACCTCGTTACGTACTCGACAACGTGGGCGCGATCTTTCGGCGGCCAGCTGTGGGTGGCCGAACAGCCCTTGGCTTGGAAATGACCTTTTGATGAACGAGCGTGGAGCTGACCGGTCACTGACCCATAAGGGTTCATGCCTCGCGCCGCTTCAGAGTCGTTGTGGTCAGACATGACCGATGAAACTGACCCCGCCGCGGCCCTAAGTTTCGAAACGGTTTACGAGCAGCATTTCGCCTTCGTCTGGCGAACGATGCGCTACCTGGGCGTACCCATGGATGTACTCGACGACGCGGTGCAAGAAGCGTTCCTCGTGGTCCACCGACGCCTCGGTGAATTCGAAGGTCGCGCGAGCATCACCACTTGGCTGTTCAGCATCGCGCAGAACATTGCTCGCTATCAGCGACGCACCCTGAGCCGGCGGGCGCGCCATGTCCTGGCCATCGGCGCTGGCGAGCTCGACGCCTTCGCCAACGGTCCGGGTGGACCTCTCGACAGCGCCGAAGCCAGGCAAGCGGCGAGCTTATTGTCGGATTTGCTGGACCACGTCGACCAACCGAAGCGCGCGGTGTTCGCGCTGGTGGAGCTCGAACAAATGAACGTCAGTCAGGCAGCGGAAGTACTAGGGATCAACGCCAACACCGCCGCCTCGCGGTTGCGGGCCGCGCGCAAAGAGCTTCAGCGAGCCATCCGTCGCTACAAGGTTCAGCAAAAATGGAGCGGCAAATGAGCGACGACGAGCTCTCCCGGGTCGTGCGCTCCGCCCGGCCCGGCTTCGAGCCACGGCCCGAAGACAAGCTCCGCCTGAGACGAGCGCTGGCCCAAAAGCTGGCCGTTGGCGGATTGGTCGTGGGTGCAAGCAGCGGCGCTTGGGGGGCCATGAGCTCCAAGCTACTTTGGGCCACGCTTGCATTCGGCGCTACTGGCGCAGTTTGGCTCGGCATGCGCGCCGTGACCGGCACCGACAGCCAGCTACCTGCGACAGCAACCCCCGTGATGGTACGACCAGCGCGTTCAGCGGAACGCACGGCGAGCGCCCATGCACCAGCGGGAGAACTTCCGACGGCGTCAGCTGGAGACCAAACTCCGAAGTCGCCGGCGCCTTCGGTCGTCAAACCCGCACCCGCGAGCTCGATTCAGCCCACGAGTAGCGCGCTGGCGGAGGAAGCCGCACTACTGCTCGAAGTGCGCTCGGCGCTACGACGAGGCGAACCCCAACAAGCACTCGCGTTGCTGAGCAACTACGAATCACGCTTCGAGCGAGGCCTGCTGCGGCAGGAGGTGCATGGCACACGCGTCCTGGCACTTTGCGACCTCGGCCGTAAGAGCGATGCGCTGCGCGCGGCACGAAGCTTCACCAAGCGCTGGCCGAGCTCGCCCATGACGGCTAGGCTATCGACCTCGTGCGTTGGCGACAGCTTGGAATCCGGCAGTGAGCCCTAGAACGCCAAACGGTTGGTCCCTTCTCACGCGCGTTCTGCTCTTAGCCACCCTTGGCTGCGGCAACTCCGGCGACCTCAGCGTCGGAGGCAACCGTCTGCGCCCTTCCCTGCGGAGCCACGTGGCCAAGCCCGCCGACTCGTTCGTGGATCAGCTCGGTGTGAACACGCATTTCGGCTATCCGGAATCTCTTTACGCGCTGCAGCGAGACGCCCTGGTGTTGCCCGCTCTCGTCGAACTCGGTGTCCGACACGTCCGTGAGAACGTTTCCGCTCAGATCGCGCGCGATCTGCCGCAAGGCGGCATCCATGCGCTGCTGGCATTTCGAGGGCATCCGCTC
Organism: Myxococcales bacterium; assembly: GCA_031408355.1. GTDB lineage: Bacteria > Myxococcota_A > Polyangia > Polyangiales > Polyangiaceae > PMG-095. The sequence continues at coordinate 1,602 of JANNWK010000611.1, read as the reverse complement.
GAGGAAGCCATTGGCTGGGCAAAGACGCTGGGCGATACGCTCATCGCCATCGAAGGGCCGTCCGATACCGACTACGAACCGGAAGACTTCAGCTACCGGGGCCAGACATTTCCCGAGGGCACACGGGCCTACCAAGACGACCTCTTCAAGGCAGTGCAAAGCGATCCGGCGCTCGCTGGTGTTGCCGTTGCGCTGCCCACCGTCTACTCGGCAGCCAACGCCTCCCTGTTGGGCAGCTTGCAGTCCGGCACGCACTGTAACGTGCATGGGCGACGACCATTGGGCGCGACGCCGGGCGACGACGCGGAGCTGCTGCTTCGGGAAGCGGTTGCCATCTGTGGTGAAGCTCGACCCACGCTCGCCACTTCGATTGGGTATTCCACGCTGGAAGCGGCGGACGGCGGCGTTTCCGAGCTGGTGGCCGCCAAGTACCTGATGCGCTCGGCCCTGGAATACTTCGCGCGCGGAGTCCAACGCTTCTACGTGTATGAGCTCATCAACGAGCTACCTGATCCGACCGGTACGGCGCTCGACCTGCACCGCGGGCTGCTGCGCGCCGACGGCAGCCGCAAGCCCGCGTTCGTCGCGCTATCCAACCTGATCGCACTGCTTTCGGATGTGGGTGCCGCATTCCAAACCTCCAGTCTCTCTTTCGGATTGGGTGGGCAAGTCAATGACGTCCACCAGCTGTTGCTAGAGAAACGCGATGGCAGCTTCTTCTTGCTCCTGTGGCGAGAGGTGCCGAGCTGGGATCCAGCCTTGAAGGAAGCGCTCAACGTGCCCGAGAGCAGCGTCGAGCTCGCGTTCGATGATCTCATGGAATCGATTGAGGTCTTCCAGCCCCTCGCTAGCTCTTCCGCGGTATCTAGCCACGCGTCCGTAGATCGCGTGTTGTTGCCCGTGGGCGATCATCCGCTCATCGTCAGAATCCGCCGGGGCGAAGGAGTGGAATCGCGATGACGGCAGCCTGTTGCCGCCGGGCTCGGCGAGTGTTCCCAAATCGATCTGGGAGGCGTTCGTGCCGTCAACAATGACCGCACCCCCATGCTTGCGGCACCGGCGATCGCAGCGAGGTGCTGCGCAACCGGCCCGAAGCCTTGGTCCGGCTCTACAGTTCGCTGGAGGCTTTCGCCCAGTCGCTCGAGCCGATCGAGACCGTGGCGCGCGAGCGGTACGTGCTGTTGCGGAGCGTGCGCACTTTTGCCGATCTGGTGGTCATGGCGGGTGCGCTGCGGGTCGCGGTGCACTTGCGGCGCAAGGTCGACGACCCACTGTTCGGCCGAAGTTGCGTACTTGGCAGTGCCGAGCTGATGCGTCAAGATTCGGCATGGCCAAGCCGTCGCTCGATCTTGCCTCCCTCACTCCCGACGAAAAGCTCGAGCTGATCGACGACCTCTGGGGCAGCCTGAAGCCGGAGGACTTCGAGCTCACCCGCGAACAGCACGTCGAGTTGGACCGTCGGCTGGATCGGCTCGATCGCGAGGGCCCAATCGGAACATCGTGGGAAGCGGTTCGCTCCAAGATGTCTCGAAGCGCACTGTGATTCGCGTCGTCATTAGCGAGGAAGCCGAAGTAGACGCGCTCGACGCCTTCAAGTTCTAC
>JANNWK010000610.1:0-1735 GCA_031408355.1 Myxococcales bacterium | reverse complement strand
CGACGAGCAGCCCCAGGCGCAAGCGGCCGGGGCGGATCCGCTGTCAACCGGTAGAGACGACCGCAAGCGCGTGCGCACGACCGCTGCAGCGCGGGCCCTGGCGTCGCTTCCGCGCCGGCCCCGGTGCATACCCCGCAAGCTCGCCTGCGACCCGCGCTTCGAACCCCACAACCGGCGCCGACTGGAGTGGCAGCGCAAGCGCATGACCGAGCTGCAGACCGCCCATGGGGGCGTGTCGCACGGTGTCGGCGCCATGCTCAACGCGGCGGCCTGGCTGTACGCCGGGGGCGAGTTTGCCGCCGAGCTGGCCGCCGAGTCCGGAGACGTGGACCTATTCAAAGTCGCGGCCAGCCTCACGGGGACCGCTCGCCAGCATGAGCTTGCGGCCTGGGAGCTTTCAGCCCGCGAGGCCCAGGCACGCCCCCGCGACCTGCACGCCGATGCCCCCTGGCTCAAGGCCGACGAATGAGCGCGCCCCAGGTCCCCCAGCTCAACCGCCAGCAACGCAAGGCGCTGGCCTCCGCCAGGCGCCGCGGCCACACCTACGAGCACTTCCTTCGCCGCGTCGTGAAAATCGAGCGCGAGGTTACGCTGGACGCCGAGCAATGGGTGGCGGTTCGCGTCTCCTTCGATGACGCCAACCCCGAGGATCTGAGCGAGGCTGACCAGGCCATTGCGCTTGGGCTGTTCGGCGACGTCCGCCGCTTTCCGCCAGGCTCGCGTCACGTGCTCGCCTTGCTCAAGGGCGCGCGCATCGGCGGCACGTGGCTATCCAGCCTGTTCATTCTCTACCTCGGCCTAATCCTGGGCTTGGTGGGGCTGGCGGCGGGTGAGGTGGCATTCGGAATCATCGTCTGCCCAGACCTACGCCTGGCCGGCCAAGCCTTTCGCTACATTGTCGGCGCCGTCGACAGCACGCCAAGCATTGCCCGGCTGGTCGTCTCCCGCACGACGGACAGCATCACGCTCCGTCGCCCTGACGGCCACCTCATCACAATCGAGTGCTTGCCTGCTTCCCGAGGCGGCGCTGCGACCCGCGGACGCACCCTCTTCGGGGCACTGCTCGACGAGGCCTCGTTCTTCAGAGACGCAGACAGCGGGCAAATCAACGATCTCGAGGTGTACCGCTCAATCGTGGTGCGCGTGCTCCCTGGCGGCAAGGTGCTGGTGGTCAGCACGGCCTGGCTTGAGTCGGGTCTTCTGCACGAGCTCATCAAAACAAACCCCGGCCACCCGGTGTCCGCGGTGGCTTGCATTGCGCCAACGCTGACCATGCGCCACGACGAGCGCATTCAGCAAATCGTCGCGGAAGAAGATTTGCGCGACAGGGCAAATTCCGACCGGGAATTTCGCTGCATCGCCCTAAGCAGCGGCTCCGACACCTTCATTGACGCGCACGCTCTGGACGCTTGCGAGCGCGCAGACTGGCCGCTCGTGCTGCCGTTCCGTGGTGACTTGCCCCGCGCGGCCGGCGGTGACTTTGGCTTCAAACATGATTCGTCGGCGATAGTGATCGCCTACTTTGACGGCACTGATTACCTCATCGGGGAAATCCTGGAGCTTCGCCCGACGAAGGGTGCGCCGCTGGTGCCGTCGCACGTTGCACAGGCCTTCGCCGAAGTGATGGAGCGGCACGAGATCGGCGGGCTCATCAGTGACGGCTGGTCGCGCGAACCGATGCGCGAGCACTTGTTGGCCGCGGACATTCACATGCACGACGCGCCAGAGGGGCAAG
>JANNWK010000609.1:0-2333 GCA_031408355.1 Myxococcales bacterium | reverse complement strand
ACCGGCAGCTGCGTCGTCAGCAGCGTCGAGAAACAGGTCCAGCGCCGTAGCGTCAGCGTCTGCGGTCGGCAGAAACAACGACGCCTGCGCGAACGCATCGGGCGCAGCGTCAACGAGACGCTGCACCGTCAACCCCAGGTGAAGGGAGCCGCGCTCGAACTTGCTGACGTGGATGTCCGCAGCCGCCACGGCCCACGCAGGGACCGTGCCGCGCGCAACGCTGCGGCCCTCAGCCACCAGGCGGGCACACCGCTGCGCACCCTCCACGAACAAGTCGCAGAGATCACGAAGCACGCTGAGCGGGAGATCCAGCGCATCAACGCCTTCGAGCAGTACGGAATAGTCCTTCGTCGTCACGACCTTCCTAGGCTACCCCCGCACTAGGCCGCCGCGCCAGTTGTTCTCTGGGCACGGCGAAACGCGAGGCGGCGGGAGCCCGGGGATGCACATCGTCCGAGCTCCGAGGGCTTCTTGCGCGCCGGGTCTGGGTTCAGTGAAGCGGAGGGAAGACTCTCACCACAGCATTCCCGGCCGGTGTTTCGATCGCTAGTACGCGCTCGGGCTTGAGTCGGTTCCGGCTGTAGGTCCACGTCATTGTGCTGCTCTTGGGCCCACGCCACAACACGCCGGACGGCCAATCCTCAGGAACCTGCCGATCAACAAAACGCACCGCGGCAAAAACGGGTACTCGCCACTCTTGGGATGCTCCTGCCAGGCCGTGCCGCGCAAACAACACGTCCCCCGAGCCGAAACGGGAGTCACGCCGCCCAAAAGAGTGCACGTGATCGATGACCGCATCCACCTCAGGTCTTGGTAGGCGGCGATGCTTGATCCCAAACCCATCGTAGCAGACAGCAAGGAAGAATCGACGCCCGAAGAGCGGCGCGATCCGCGAGTGCCCGTCTTCGCCCGAGTCCCAGTGCTCTGCGCGGGCTCTCGCCGGCAAAGCCATCACGGTCGTCGAATCACGGGATGGCAGCGTCCAGCTGCGGGTGGGCGCCAGGTCCTGTGCCAGCTTCGACCGACGATTTGCTGCGCGATGAGGCCTGGATGAGCGAGCGCGTGATCAAGCTCAAGCAGCAGCCTGGCTCGGGCTGTGCACGAGCAGCGCTTTCAGGCAGGGCAGCACCACCTCACGGGCCGCGAAGCGTTGGGGGTTGCTGAGCAGAGCGAGCTCAATCCGCTCGCGGACCCTAGCTCCGCCCCGTTCCAAGGCCCAACCCAGAAACCGAAACGCAAGCTCCGCGTGGCGTTGCTCGTCCTTGGCGATTTGCGAGTAGGCCGCCCGAATCACTGGATCCTCCGCGGACTCGGCCGACTCCAGCGCTTCCAGCGCGGCGCTGGTTTCACCGAAGCAGCCTTCGGCGATCACCAAGTCGGTCACATCGACGAGCGACGTGACACCCAGGCTGCCGTCCACGTCGAGCGGCCCCGGACCGAGCGCCCTGCCCGCGTAGACGCTCGCGATCCTGAAACATAGTCGCGTGTGCGCGCTTTCGTCCGCCAGCGCCTGCGTGCAGGCGTCGACCAACTCGGCCGGCGCGCCCAGCGACAAGAGCTGCAGGCTGAAGCGCGCGAAGGCCGCGATCGACGCATGCTCCATCTGCCCAAGCTTGCTCCAATGCGCCGCCAGGGCTGCCTGCTCGCCTGGCGCCAAGTGATCCGTGCGTGGCGACCCGATGCCATCCGAAGTCCAATCCCCGGTTGCGATTACGCTCGCCACCCGCGCCTGGGCTTTGACTAGGAAGGGGCGGCCGCATACGTAAGGAATCTCACAGGCGAACTTTTCTCCATCGAAGCGACACGTCCCACCCTGCACCCCAGATTCCGGAAGGCAGTCGGCATCAGTCAGACATTCGTCTTCAGCCACTTGGCAAGCAAAGTTAGAGCCGCTTCCGCAGGATCTGGGGCCATACTTCCGGCAATGAAAGCCTGTGCTGCAATCGCTTTCCTCGCGACACTGAGCGGGCACGCAGACGCCCGCTCCGTCTCCATTGCAGCTGCAAAGCTCGTCGCTGCCGCATTCGCCGTCGTTCAAGCAACCGGCACGGCAGACATCCGGAACGAACATCGAGCCTGAGTACTCGCAAAACCCACGGGGAAGAATGGCAGCGCAGTCAGCGCTGCCGTCGGAGCCGCACCACAGTCCCGCCCCGGAAACACTGCTTGTCCCTCCTGCAGCGGCGTCGCCTCCCACGCTCGATCCGCCCGCCGCGCCCCCAGCCCCACCAGCTCCGGCTTCTGCCCCAGGATCCGCGGCGCGAACCGCACAAGCGACCACTTTCGACCGGTAGCTGTAGTTCTCGGCGCAAGTCGTCAAACCCGTTGCCTCG
>JANNWK010000608.1:0-5417 GCA_031408355.1 Myxococcales bacterium | reverse complement strand
GAAGGTCTGGCGCCAAACCCCCAAAGGATCTTGACCAGCAGCGAGCAGGGAGGCCGCGGTTGCGGCGACCATGCAGGTCACAACGTACGTGTAGGGACCGGGGTGCAAGGACTCAACATCCAGAGTTCGACTCTCGCGAGCAACGCACGAGCGCGCGAGCGCCCACGTCGCCGCCATCCATCCGGAACAGATGTGAAATAGCCCGGACAGAGCCGCCTCGAGGGGGGCTGCCACCACGCCCCGGTTCGGCTTCGGTTCTTCGGAACTCATGATTCTTCATAACCTTTCACGGGAGGTCCGAGCCTCTGAATTGTGAAACGGCGCACGAATTCGCGAATTCGCACGACTGGTGCCGCTCGGACGAGCGTCAACGACGGCGTCAACGACGAGTCCTGCAGTCCTGCAGTCCTTGACTCTGGCGCGACGGGCACCTTCGCGCGGGTAAGGCACACGGGAATGCCGCCCTTGGAACTCGCTCCCACTGCCCATCCGCTGCCCAAAGCCAGTCGATTCACGTCGACTCACGTCGACCAGCCGGAGCTACGTGGCTGGCCGAAGCCGGTTTCTCCAGTAGCCTGGACGGCGCCTGCCGTGTGCTATCGCGAGGACGACGACCTCAGCGTCGTGCACCATGTAGACGACTGAGAAGGGGAAGTCTTTCACCAGCACTCTCCGGATCGCGAAGTCTGGCGGAACCCTGGGTAGCAGACCCCATCGCGCTGGGTTTTCACGAACCAGCGCGATAGCGGCCCCAACGGCAGCCCGAAACCGACGAGCAGCGTCCGGGCTTCTCGGGCGGTACCAGCGAACCGCCTCAAGCTACTCGGCCGCAGCTTCCTCGTGTAGTCGAAGCGGCGTCACCGGGTGACGATCAGGGCAGCTTCTGCGTCAACGTCTTCCCAGGCGACCAGCTTGGCATCGCCGCCTGCGACACTCTCGGCACGCTTGGCGATTTCCGCGGCCCACGCCCCTTCGGCATCGGGGTCGCTCGCCTCATCTAGGCTCGCCAGCAGTTTCGCAGCAAGCTCGGCGCGCTCGGTTTCCGAAAGCGTGAGGGCCTGCTCAAATGTCCGGAGGGCGTCGGCTCCCATGCACAAAGGGTAGCCCGATCACCGTCAAATCGCACGCGGCCGATCCACGTCTCGCTACTTCAGCGAGACCCGCTCGGGGCACTGCCCACCGGCTACCCGAAGTCAGCGGCAGCAGCTCTTACCAAGCGGGCTCTGCGCGCGTCAGTCAGCAGCCGTGGCGCTCGACGCGCCGCCCTTGGCTTCGGGCCCGCCAGACAGAACCACGTAGCCAATCGGTACGGCTGCACCGAGCGCCGCGATCAGCGCGCCGCGCCCGAGTAGGCCCTTGCGACCCGGGATCATGAACAGCCCCGGCAGCGGCGCCGCCAGCTGATGCGTGAGCGAAACCTGGTGAAAGCTCAGATCCCAATTGGCGATATGGTTCACCGCCAATCCGGACAGCCGGCGTGGAGCTTGTCCCAGATCAGGCGCTGGGTGTTGAAGTTGGCCTGACCGAACGGGTTGAAGGTCGCGCCGCCGAACGTTCTAGCTTAGCTATTGCTAGGTCGTGAGGCCCGGCAGCGGACCTTTGCAGTAGGCCGGATTGCCGAACGTTGTGACATCCGCCAGGCCCATGGCTTGGCAGATCGAAACGAGCAGGTCGTTCTGAGCTGTGCCGGCAGCGGCCGTCACGAGCTGACCGGTCTTGAAATAGCCACCGGCAGAGCCAGCGAGCATGAACGGAAGGTGGTCGTGGCTATGCTCCCAGCCGACGCCGAGCTCGTTGCACCAAACCAGCAGCGTGTTGTCGAACATGCTGCCCGTGCCCTCGGGGATGGCCTTCAGATCGGTGATGAGCTTGGCGACCTCTGCAGCGTAGAACTGGTCGATCTGGATTAACGCCTGCTTGTCCTGATCGTGCGACAACTGATGGTGCGACTTCTGAATGCCTAGCCAGGTCATCGCGACGGGGCTCCGCGATGGGGCGAGAATCACGCTGGCCACCCGGGTCAGATCGCAAGCAAGCGCGGCCACGACCATGCTGCGAATCGCGTCGTGGCGTTGGGGAATGTCGAGGTCATTGGCCGGCTCGGTTTCCTCGATCGAGGTGTAGTAGATGGGCTCCTTGCTGCCGCCGAGGTCCGAACGCGGGGGCGTGAAGCAGCCCGCGTTTTCTCCGCCCAAGATGTCTAAGCGCTTCTCGAGATCGCGCAGGGCCGCCAGATGGGCCTCGACCTTGAGGCGATCGGCCGTCGATAGCGTGCCGGCCAAAGTGTTGAACTCTGAGATCGAGTTATCAAGAATGCTCTTTCGCTGAAGCTTCATGCGCAGGAGCAGCTCCGGATCACCCACCTGCGAGCCGAAAACGCGATCGAACGCGTCTGCCGGGCTGTCCATCGGTGTCACGGGCAAGCCGGCGCCACGGTAGGAGATGCGCGACCAGATGTTGCCGGGCATGCGCTTGGTCGTGTACTCGAGGGACGCAAACTTCGTCGCTTGTCCAATGCGATCGGCGATCGCCTGATCGACCGTGATACCACCGGGCCAGCCACTCCCGGGACCGCCCATGCCGGCCGTGAATTGTTCGCCGGCGAGCACCTCGATGCCGTTCAGGAGGCAGCCCGTCCCCACGCCATGCGCGTCCCCGCCCGGACCATTCTTGGCGGAGGGTTGGTCCAAGTTGCCCACCACGGTAAGGTCCTGCTTGTGCGCCTCGAGCGGGGCCATGATGGGGCCGAGCTGGAAAGTCGCGCCGGAGCCAGTCGGTAGCCAGGCCTCGGGCACGAAGCCGTTGGGGCTGAAGCAGACGATCAGGCGTTTGGGCAGGTCGCCGGGGGCGGCGCTCACGTCATTCAGCAGGGGCAAGGCCAAGGCTCCGCCTGCGGCCGTTCTGAGCAGGTTACGCCGTGACAGTTTTCGCGATGGCATCATTGTCCTCCTCCTGTCACCGAGCGGAAGCGGAAGGCATCGCTCACTGCTACTGCTACCCAGAGCTCGCGCATGTCGTAACCGCGCTCCGCGAAGCGAGCCTTCACGCCTTCGAGCGAGCAGGCGTCCTCGGCCTGTTCGGCACGCCCAACGGTGTAACGGAAGACCTGGGTCGCGACACAATCCCGCGCCTCCGCGCTGGTGGCGAGGCGCTTCGCGAGCTCCACGGCGCCCACGAAGGGACCGCTGATGGCGCTCGAGCCGACCAGCTCGCCACTGGCATCAACCGGAAATCCAGCATCCTCGGTGCGATATCGGCCAATCGGATCGTAATTTTCGAAGCCGAATCCAATCGGGTCCATCAGCGCGTGGCAGCCGGCGCATTGCACATTGACCGAGTGCTCCGTGTAGCGCTGGCGCGTCGAAGTGTTGGGCGTCGGCTCCGGCACCTTGATGACCACGTCGTTGGGCGGCGCCGGCAACTCCTGGCACAAGATCTTCTCGCGCACGAATTTACCGCGGTGGACGGGAGACGTCTGGTTGTTGCTGGCGAGTGAGGCGAGCATGCCGCCGCTCGTCAAAATTCCAGCGCGCTGCTCGGGGGGCAGATTGACTCGCACGAAGCCAGAGCCTGCCGGCGCGGGCACACCGTAGAACTGAGCGAGGTTCGCGTTCAACATGCTGTACGGCGCCGACAACAAGGTCTCCAGGCTGCCGTCGCTCCAGAATACGTCGTTGACGAAGGTCTCAAGCTCGTTGCGGAGGTCGCTCTGAAGCGTGGCATTCCAGACGGCTTCGGGAAAGAGCGCTGGATCTTTGCTGACGGCGCTGACGCCATCGATGCCCAGCCACTCCCGATTGAAGCGCGCGATGGAAGCGTGCGCGCGCGAATCCGCGAGCATGCGCCGTAGCTCGCTTTCGATGCCGGCGACGGCGCCCAGCGCCCCAGTCTCTGCGGCGGAGAACAACGCGGCGTCCGGCATGCTGCCCCACAACGCATACGACAAGCGACTGGCGAGCTCGAAAGGCGTCACGGGCACGACGGCCGCGCCAGCGGCGCCGGGCACGCCCACCTCGACGCGATACAGGAAGTGGGGTGACTGCAGGAACGCGCGAACCAGCACCCCGATGGCCTCCGCGAAGCTGCTCCCGACGCGCAGGGTCGTATACATGCCCTGGTAGCGAACCAGCTCCTCGTTCGTCAGCGGGCGCCGAAACGCACGGCTGCCGAAGCTCGCCGTGAAGCGTGAAGCGCACGCCGCTTCCTCTTCGGTCGGCGCGCAACCGGTCAGCTTCGAAACGTCAGCGCTCGCCGCAGCCGCCAAACGCTCGGACACGTCAATGAAGCCGCCGGCCAGCAGGCTCGTCACCACGAGCGCGTCGGCGTTGTTGCTGAAACCGCCGCCCTGCTCGTCCGGCGGCAGTGATCCCGCCAGCTCCTCGGCGTTGGCCAGGCCGAGCAAGTCGCCAGCGGTGCTGATATACTCCGCGCGGTTGAGGCGCCTCAGCGGGGACCGCCCGGGGCTGGGAGCCGCGCCGCACGCGCCCAGCGGGCTCCCGCCGCCAGCTCCGTTGGGGTGGTCACCCGGCCCTGGACTACCCAGAGGGTTCGAGGCGCCAGGACCCACAACGTCCGCGGTACAGCCGGTGGCAAAGGCGACCACCAACCCCCAGTGTGCCCGCCGAGCGGTCGACCGGAATATCATCCCCGTTAGTCGGGTCGAGCGCGGGAACGGTTGAAAGAAAGTGCTTCAGGGAGGGCACGAACCGCCCGGGGGGAGCCAGGAGGCATCGTAATTCCCGTCCGCAACGTCCTGCATGGGCAACCAGAAGGGCGCGAAGCTGGGATCGCCCGGACGCGCGAGATCGATCGCGGCCATCCAGAGCTGCCCCCGGCCTAGCCCGCCCAACTCGTTCGGGGGCAGCGTGGCCTGCTCGAGCACCCAGCCGTAGTCCAGCTTCGACGAGAACGTCAAGAACATGAGCGTGCCGCTGAGCTCCATGAAGGGGGCGAACCTGGCCCGCGAAGCCGTGACGTCGGTTCCGTGGGTCGCGCGCGAAAGCTCGATCGGCGTACCCCCGTCGATCGCGACCAGGCGAAGCCGCGCCGTCACCTGCGCGTAGGAAGACAGGTTGCCGCTAGGCGCCGGGTACACTGCGACGCCCGGACTGCGGCCCGTGTTGAACACCACCCAGCGGCCGTCGGGCGAGACGTGCGGGTAGAAATGGCTCTCGTCGGCGGTACGCGCGACCAAGACGCGCGCGGCGCCGGGCGTGTCGCCGTCGAATGGCAGCCAAGCGATGTCGCCGCTCTCGGTCCACTCCGACTTTTCCATCGGCTGATCGACGCTGGCGCGCGTGAACACGATCGCGCCGCCGTCGGGCGCCCACTCCGGATGGGTCGCGAAGTCGCTGCCCGGAGGCCCTACCAGCTCGGGCGGCAAGTCCCCAATCCTCGTGCCGGCCGCATCCCGCAGG
>JANNWK010000607.1:0-13523 GCA_031408355.1 Myxococcales bacterium | reverse complement strand
GCAAAGGTCGGCGCCCCGTCCGCAGGGAAACCGCCCACCAGGTAGTTATCGGGGACGTAGAACACGGTGCGGTCGGTGATCTCCACCTCCCCGGCTTTGCCCTTCATGGTGGCAAAGGCGCGAAACTCCTGGGTCACGCTCGTGCCGACCGTGGCTATCAGCACGGCGTCGGCGGGCTCGATGCGGATGGACTCGATGTTCTGCGGCGCGCCAGGCTCTTCCTCTGCGCCGCCAGTACCGAGCGAAGCCCCGATCGAGACGCTGCCAGCGTTGCCGTTGCGGCTGCCGCTGCTGCCGCCTTGGCCGGTGCCTCCGGAGCCGCCGTTAGCCCCGCTGCCGTCGTTGACCTTGCTCTCGCCCACCTCCGCATCATTCGAGCAAGCGGCCACCATCGCGGAAACAGCGCAAATGCCAGCGCTAACCCAAGCACGCCCGATGAGCCGTCGCATTCAGCCCAAATAGCCCAAAACACCCGCTAGTCAACCGCTTGACCTGAATCTTGTGGGAGAGTGTGCGCGCGTGTGCGGAGTCTCTACGCTGTCAACGGACGCCGAAGCGCGCGCGGCGCTAGCCAGGCGCACCCGCCCGCCTACCGGCTAGGCGTCAAGATGAGTGCGCCCAGCGGCGGGAGCTGAAGCTTCAGCGAGTGCTGGCGGCCGTGAGCCGGGATCGGGTCCGTTTCGATGACGGTGGTGGTTTGATACTCGCTGCCGCCGAACCGAAGATCGTCGCTCGAGAGCCTTTCGACGTAGCGGCCGGCGACGGGAACACCGATGCGATAGTCGTTGCGCGGCACCGGCGTGAAGTTCAAGACCACCAGCGCGTGCTCGTCGCCGGCGCGCCGAAGGTAGGAGAGCACCGTATTCTCCTTGTCCGCGCAGTCGATCCACTCGAAGCCCTCGCTGGAAGCGTCTTCACGCCAGAACGCGGGCGTGGCCTTGTAGAGCTTGGCCAGCTCGGCGATGAAGTCCTGCAGGGCGCGGCGCTGCGGGTGCTCGGCGATGTGCCAATCCAGGCTGACGTCGTGGTTCCACTCCTTGTGCTGAGCAAACTCCGTGCCCATGAACATCAGCTGCTTGCCCGGGCGCGTGAACTGGTAGGCCAAAAGCAGCCGCAAATTTGCCAGCTTCTGCCAAAAATCCCCGGGCAGCTTGTCGATGACCGAGCCCTTGCCGTGCACCACTTCGTCGTGGGAGATCGAGTTCACGAACTTCTCTGTGTACTCGTAAAGCATCGAGAACGTGAGCTGGTCCATGTGGAACTTGCGATGCACGGGCTCCTTCTGAAAGAAGCCGAGCGTGTCGTGCATCCAGCCCATGTTCCACTTGAAGTCGAAGCCCAAGCCGCCTTCGCTCGGGGAGCGCGTGATGCCGCCCCAGGCCGTGGATTCTTCGGCGATAGTGAAGGCGCCCGGCACCTCCTGCTTGATCACGGCGTTGCACATGCGAAGAAAGTCGATCGCGTCGACGTTCTCACGGCCGCCGTACGGGTTCGGCATCCACTCGCCCTCCTTACGGCTGTAGTCGAGGTACAGCATGGAGGCGACCGCGTCCACGCGCAGGCCATCGATGTGGAACTCTTGCAGCCAGTAGAGGGCATTGGCGACCAAGAAGTTTCGCACCTCGAGCCGACCGAAGTTGAAGATGAGCGTGCCCCAGTCCGGGTGCTCACCCCGGCGGGCGTCTTCGTGCTCGTAGAGCGCGGTGCCGTCGAAGCGCCGAAGCGAAAAGTCGTCCTTCGGGAAGTGGGCAGGCACCCAATCCAGAATCACGCCGATGCCGTGCTGGTGGCAGTAGTCGACGAAGTAGCGAAAGTCGTCGGGCGTGCCGTAGCGCACGGTCGGCGCGAAATAGCCCGTGATCTGGTAGCCCCAGGAAGGATAGAAAGCGTGCTCGGCAATCGGCATCAGCTCGATATGAGTGAAGCCGAGCCGCGTCACGTGCTCGACCAGGCGCGGGGCGATTTCCCGGTAAGAAAGCCAGCGATTGCCCTCTTCGGGCACGCGCGCCCACGAGCCCAAGTGGACCTCGTAAATGTTAACCGGTTCGCGCTTGATGTCCCCGACACTCCTGGCCTTCAGCCAGGCCGCATCGCGCCAGCTGTAGCTCGACACGCTGACGCGTGAAGCGGTAGCGGGAGGGTGCTCCATCTCGCGCGCCAAAGGATCGGTCTTCACGCGCAGGGCGCCGTCCTGCGCCTTCAGCTCAAACTTGTAGAGCATGCCTGCCCCGACGCCGGGCACGAAGATCTCCCAAATACCGGAGCTGCCGAGCTGGCGCATGGGCACGAGCCGTCCGTCCCAACGATTGAAGTCTCCCACGATGCTGACGCGCTGCGCGTTCGGGGCCCAAAGCGCGAAGGCCACGCCCTTCACGCCGTTCATGGTCTTGGGCTGCGCGCCCAGAGCTTCCCACAGGCGGCGATGGTTGCCCTCGCCGATCAAGTGCAGATCCACCTCTCCCAGCGAAGGCAAGAAGCGATACGGATCCTCCCTCTCCCAGGTCTGGCCGTCACTGAAGCGGTAGCGCAGCGTGTAGTTGAGCGGCAGCTGGTGCCCGGCCAGGAAAACCGCGAACACGCCGCCAGCTAGCGCCGCCATCGGCCATGAGCTGCCGCCCATCACGACCTCACATCCGGTCGCGTCCGGGTGAAACGCGCGGACCACAACCCCCGCGCCACCGCCGTGCTCAGCGGGATGCGCGCCGAGCACGCTGTGCGGCTCGTGACACCGATCTTCAAGCAGAAGAGTGAGCTTCTGTACGTCCCCGAGCAGGACCGAATCGGACGTCTGAAAGCCTGGCGTGTGGATGAGGGAAGCCATCAATCGAGGAGGTAGCAGAGCAGCACCAACGAGTGCGGCGCAACATTGATCCCGCTGCCCTTGTGCAGACGCGGCGCTGTCTGGGCCGTGTTCACCACCTCTTGCCAATGTCCCTTGCTCGGCAGGTTCGGTAAGACGAATTTATGCGCGCGATTGCTGCCGTTCAGCAGCAGAAGCAGGGATTGCCCGCGGTTGGGTCGGCCCCGCTCATCCACGTCGTCGGAGGCCTCGCCCGGGATGAGCATGCCCAAAATGTGGTTCTTGGGGTTGCCCCAATCTTCCTGACCCAGCTCCCCGCCGTCGGGCCGAATCCAAGAAACGTCCTTTACGCCCCCCCCGGTGACCAAGCCCCCGGCAAAGAATCGGCGTCGCCGAAAGAGCGGGTTGGTCCGGGTGATGGCGAAAACCTTGCGCGCGAACTCCAGCAGCTCGCGCTCGGAATCGTCCAGATCCCACGAAACCCAGCTGAGCTCGTTGTCCTGGCAATACGCGTTGTTGTTGCCTCGCTGCGTGCGGCCCAGCTCGTCGCCGTGGGAGATCATCGGCACGCCCTGGGAGAAGGCCAGAGTCGCCAGCACGTTCTTCATCATGCGGTCGCGCAGACGCAGCACCTGCGCTGCACGCGTGTCACCCTCGACGCCCCAGTTCTTGCTGGCATTGTCGGAGTTGCCGTCGCGGTTGTCCTCGCCGTTGGCGTCGTTGTGCTTGCGCTCGTAGCTCACAAGATCCTTCAACGTGAAGCCGTCGTGGCAGGTAACGAAGTTCACGCTAGCGTAGGGGCCGCGATCCCCGGCGTGGAAGATGTCGCTCGAGCCTGACAAGCGCGACGCCAGCTCGGGCACCTGCCCTTCGTCACCACGCCAAAAGCGCCGCACGCAGTCGCGATAGCGACCGTTCCACTCCGCCCAGCCAGGCGGGAACCCGCCCAGCCGGTAGCCACCCGGACCGAGATCCCACGGCTCGGCGATGAGCTTCACGTTGGCCAACACCGGATCTTGCTGCACGAGCGCGAAGAACCGCGAGTTGCTGTCAAACTCGTCCGGATCGCGAGCCAGCGTGGAGGCCAGATCGAAGCGGAAGCCATCGACGTGCATCTCCGTGACCCAGTAGCGCAGGCTGTCGAGTACCAGCTGCAGCGCGCGCGGGTGCAGGACGTTGAAGCTGTTGCCGCAGCCCGTAAAATCCACGTAATGCCGCGGGCTGTGCGGATTTAATCGGTAGTAGGAGGCGTTGTCGATGCCGCGGAAGCACAGCGTGGGACCGGTGTGTCCGCCTTCGCCCGTGTGGTTGTAGACGACGTCGAGCAGTACCTCGATGCCGGCGCGGTGAAATGCCTTCACCATCGTCTTGAACTCGGTGACCTGCTGGCCCAAGGAGCCCGTGGCGAACCGCGGATCGGGCGCGAAAAAACCAATGCTATTGTAGCCCCAATAGTTACTGAGGTTCAGGTCCTCGAGTCGGCGCTCACCCGCGGGGTGCTGGACGGGAAGCAGCTCCACGGCGGTGACGTTGAGCGAGCGCAGGTGATCGATGATCGGCTCGGAGGCGAGCCCCAGGTAGGTGCCGCGCAGGTGCCCGGGCACGTCGGGGTGACGCATGGTCATGCCGCGCACATGGCACTCGTAAATGAGCGTGCGGCTCCACGGCAGCTTGGGCGGTCGATCGTCCCCCCAACTGAAGGCCGTCTCGACCACTACGGACTTGGGCATGTACGGGCCACTGTCGAGCGCGCTCATGGCCAAATCCTGGCTGGGATCTTGGAGTTTGAAGCCGAACATCTCGTCCAGGCCACGCACCTCGCCCGAGATGGCCTTGGCGTACGGGTCGAGCAGCAGCTTGTGCGGGTTGAAGCGGTGGCCCTGCTCCGGCGCGTACGGACCGTCGACCCGGTAGCCATACAGCTGACCCGGTCGAACGTCGGGCAAGTAGATGTGGAACACGCGATTGGTCCGCTCCACGAGCGGGACGCGGATCAGCTCCCTTTCAGCGGAAGCCGCGTCGTACAGGCACAGCTCGACGCTCGAAGCGTGCTGCGAAAAAATCGCGAAGTTGACGCCCTCACCGTCCCAGGTGGCCCCAAGCGGATAGGCAGAGCCGGGTCGAGTTCGCATGTGGGGTCGAGCGCCTCCTACTATACCTTACGGGTGACGCGAAACACGTGCGCCACGCGCTCCGTAGGATCCAGCCGCACGTAGTTGCGTGCGCCACGCCAAGTGTAGCGAACGCCCGTCAAGAGGTCGGTCACCTCGTAGGCTTCCTGCGGGCCGATGCCCATGGCGCCGATCGGCACGTCGACCATGGTTTCGTGGGCGGAGTGCGGATCGAGGTTGACCACGACGAGCAGCTCGTTGCCGGGCGCGTGCTTCCGATACGCCAGAATGCCGTCAAAATCAGTGGGCACGAACTCCAGATTCCCCAGTTGATGCAGCGCCGCGTTCTCACTGCGGATGCGGTTCAACCGGCTGGCGTCTTGCTTGATGTTGCCCGGTGCGTTCCAATCCCGCACGCGAAGCTCATACTTCTCGGAGTCCATGTACTCCTCGCTGCCCGGCTTGACCGCGGTGTGCTCACACAGCTCATAGCCGCTGTAGATGCCGTAAACGGGCGAGAGCGTCGCGGCCAGCAAGAGCCGAATGCGAAAGGCCGGGCGCCCGCCGTGCTGCAGGTACTCGTGCAAAATATCCGGCGTATTCGCGAAGAAATTGGGCCGATAGTAGTCGACCATTTCCGTCTTGGTGAGCTCGCTCAGGTACTCGCGCAACTCCGCGGCCGAGTTCTTCCAAGTGAAATAGGTGTAGCTCTGCGTGAAGCCCAGCTTGCCGAGCGACTTCATCCGGTTGGGCCTGGTGAAGGACTCGGAAAGGAAGATGGTTTCAGGGTGCTGGGCCTGTACGTCGGCGATCAGCCACTCCCAGAAGGACAACGGTTTGGTGTGGGGGTTGTCCACGCGGAAGATGTTCACGCCGTGCTCGATCCAGAAGAGCACCACGTCGCGGCAAGCCTTCCAGAGGTTCTCGCGATCCTCTGACCAGAAGTTGATCGGGTAGATGTCCTCGTATTTCTTGGGAGGATTCTCGGCGTAGCGCAGGGTGCCGTCGGGGCGCACGAAGAACCAGTTCGGGTGCTCCTTCACCCACGGGTGGTCGGGAGAACACTGCAGCGCGTAGTCGAGCGCGATTTCAAGGCCGAACTCCGCTGCAGCCTTCACCAGCGCCTCGAAGTCCTGCAGCGTGCCAAGCTCTGGGTGAATCGCGGTGTGACCCCCCTCGGCGCCACCGATGGCCCAAGGGCTACCGACGTCGCTCGGCTCGCAGGTGACCGAGTTGTTGCGGCCCTTGCGGTGAGCCAAACCGATCGGGTGGATCGGCGGCAGGTACAGCACGTCGAAGCCCATCGCCGCGATCTCGGGCAGGCGCGCCGCTGTATCGGCGAAGGTGCCGTGTTTACCGGGGCGACTACCCTGCGAGCGGGGGAACAGCTCGTACCAAGCGCTGAAGCCGGCTTCCACTCGGTCCACGATCAACTGAAGCGCCGGCAGCCGGGTCGCGTCGCCGGGCGAAAACGGGATGCGCACCGTTTCGAGCAGGTCGTCGGCGAACGCAACCTTCAGCCGCTCCTCGAGGCTGAGCTTGGGATCCGCCAGGCGGGCGGCCGCTTCCTTGGTGCGCCGACTCGCCTCACCCTTCAGGAAGCGCGAAAGCTGCGTCAGCATGGCCGCACCCTCAAGCAGCTCCGAGCGCACGTCTTGGCCGGCGTTCAAGCGCTTACCCAGATCGCTCCGAAACGTCCCATAGCGATCAGGCCAAGCCTCGATCGTGTACTCCCAGCGGCCGATGCGATCGGGCTTGAACGAGCCGAACCAACGGTCCACGTCGAAGTGGTACGTGAGCGGCGCCTCGCGGAACGGCGCTCCCGCCTCAACGCCCGTCTCGACCGGCCGGTACAGGATATGCGCGGCGATCAGATCGTGACCGTCCTTGAAAATGTTGGCGCCCACATCGATCACGCTGCCGACGATGCGCTTGATGGGGTAACGCCCCCCATCCAGCTGGGGCGTTACACTCTCGATGACCAGGTGGGAAAGCTCTTCTGCGGCGATGTCCATGCGGTTTTCGGGGAACCCACGCCACTTACCATCTTCTGCCCCGCGATTCACCGGCCACGTCGCCGCCACGCATTTGCCTCGAAACTTCGGGCAACCGCGGAGCTACGGCGCTCGGCCCACGCGCAGCGTGATGCTGAACGAGGCCGCGCCAACGCGAGGAGCCGCAAAACCCATCCTGTAAAAGACCGGCAGCAAACACTTCGCGAGCGACGAACCCGCGAGCTCCCCCGCACCTTCCGCTTCCACCACGCGCGAGTACGCCACGCTACCGGCCTCGTCGATGCCAACCTTCAGGGTCAAGCTGCCGGCAGGCCTACTCGCCTCCGCGCCCACACAGGCCTCCAGCAACGCGAAACGCCGCATCACCCCGCCACGCACGTCCGCTTCCAGCATCCCCTTGGTCACCAGCGCTTCAATCTGCAAGTCAGCCGACCCCGGCGAACCGAGCGAACTGGGCGGCGCGGGCAGGAGCGGCGCAGCGCTCGCAGAAGGCAGCGCCGACACGGGCTCGCCAGCAGACACGGCCGGCTTGACCTCAACCGCCGGTGCCAAGACGGGCTCGAGTTCAGGCTTCGCGGCAAGGACCGGCGCGGCCGGAGCCAAGCTCGCTTCGGCGACCGGCGCGCGACCTTGCGGCACGACCAGCACGCGCGCGCCGACGAGGCCCAGCAACCCCAAGCTGCTTAGGACGAGCGCAGGCCGACCAAGCGCGAGCGCGGCCGACCCAATCAGCCGCGTGCGTTGCGCGAACACCAAAAGCACGCCGGCGACCAGCGGCAGCGCGTGCGCCCAGCCCCAGCGCGCGTGGCTCGGCGAGCTCACCAGCAGCTCCAAGCTGGCGGCCCCGAGCGCCGCGATGCCGAGCAGCGACCCCACCAGGAGCCCCGCGGCACGCCGCAGAGCGCGAGGCCCCTCCTTGCTCTCGACCGCGTCCTCAAGCTTGGCCGCGCCCGCCACCAGCGAAAGCACGCTCACGAGCCCGAACAACCCGGGGAGCAGCAACTCAGCGCGCAGCCAGCTCGGCGCCGCGAAGTGGGCACCCGCAAGACCCGCCAAGGCCAGCACGGCCACGCCCAAGACACGCGGCGTGCCCCGCAGACCGGAGCTCTCCGACATTCCCGCCATCGTCCAAACCCCTGCAAGGCAGGCGATCGCCCCAGCGCAAAGCAGAACAAATGACGAAGCGCTCATGGATTTGCCAGACCAGCCAAGTCGCAGCGAGCCGAGGGCGCCCGCCCGAAACCGAAAGGGTCGGGACGCTAACATGGCTGCCCGGGATAGACACCCAGGGCCTTCGCGCGCCGGTCCAGCCGCGTCCGGACGAGCCCGGACGCGCGAAAACACGGCCTACGCTGGGCGCACGAGCAGGAGCGGACTCGAGGCTTCGCCCTGGAGCGAGCTCGATGCGGCGAGCCGCGCTGCGACCTGCTCCAGGACGCGTCTGGCCGCGACTCGCAGCAGCCACAGTCCAGCGCCGCGAGCCACACTCACGGCCAACGACGAGCGCCGCGGAGCAAGCCAGCCGCCAGCGCCACGACGCTTGGACCGCGACACAGCCACCGCGACGACCACTACGGCTGCGGTCACCAGTACGACGCAGCTGCCCACGACGAGCGGCTTGGCCAGCTGCCGCACCTGCGTGGCCAAGCGCGAGCCGGACTCGCCGGCGACGCGCAAGCTCTCCGTGAGCGCTAGCCTGCGCTGCTGGACCTCTCGCTCGGCCTCTAGCAACTCATCGGAAATGTCGACGTCGGTCAAAGATAGCTCCAAGCTCGCGGCCCTCATCAGCGGCCTTCCGGCCGCGTCTGGCGCAGCTCCGGCCGGCGCTTCATGTGGCGACACGGCGACCCAGCAGCAGCGACACCACCGCCAGTACCAGGAAGACGACGAACAGCAGCTTGGCAACGCCTACGGCGCTGGCAGCGATGCCGCCGAAGCCGAAGACGGCAGCGATCAGCGCGATAATGAAAAAGACGGCAGCCCAGTGCAACATGTTCGAATTCTCCGGTTGGCGCCCTGTGCGCTGCTGTGCCGTAGAGCAGGAGTTGTGCCAGGTTGCCGCCGTGCGCGAGAGAACGAGGGAACCGAGACCTGCCGACGCAACAACATCCGTCGCCAGCAGCTCGCGCCGCGTGTGCCCCGCTCGAAGCGTGACCTTTTGCCACAGTGAGCGGAAACGCCCCAGGCCGCTCGCGCTTTGGCGGGTGAGCGCGTACGCTGTACGGCTTGGCCACCACAGCGTCTCGTTGCGTGCTCATTGTCGAGGACGACGCGGACGCGCGCGAAATGATGGGCGAGCTGGTCGCGACCTTCGGGCACGATCCGTTGCCGGCCGCTGACGCCACCGAAGCCCTCGCTCAAGCTCGCGTGAGGAAGCCGGACATCGCGCTGATAGACATCGGTCTCCCCGGTGTCGACGGCTGCGAGGTCGCGAGACGACTGCGAGCTGCCCTGGAGGGAAGCCCTGGCGCTCCGATTCGGCTCGTCGCTTTGACGGGCTATTCAGACCGCGCGACCCGAGAAATGGCGGAAGCCGCGGGTTTCGACGTCTACATGGTGAAACCCGTGCGGGCCGAGGCATTGGAAGCGCTGCTGAGCACCTGAAGGCCGCGCAACGGCGCGAAAAGGCGCTCAGTCCTGCAACTTCAATTTGCGATAAAGCGTACGCCGGTCGAAGCCGAGCACCTTGGCTGCCAGAGTCTTGTTGCCGCCCACCGCGGCCAAGACTTTGCGAATGTAGCGTTCTTCGACGATGTCCATCGAAGGAAGCTCGACGGGGTCGTCACTCAGCGCGCACACCTCGCTCGCCCGGTGGTCCCGGATTTTCGGCGGCAAATCGTCGAGCGTGATCTCGTCAAAGCGGGCGAGCGCTACCGCGCGCTCCATCGAGTTCTCGAGTTCGCGCACGTTGCCGGGCCAGTCGTAACCGACGATGCGCTCCGCGACTGCCTTACCCAAGCGCGTCACGGGCTTGCTTGAGCGGCGCGCTGCTCGCTCCAAGAAGAATTGCGCCAGAAGCAGCACGTCATTGCCGCGCCTGCGTAGCGGCGGCGCGTCAACCCTGATCACATTGATGCGATAGAATAGGTCCTCGCGAAAACGTTTCTCGCTCACCTCAATCTCGAGATCGCGATTGGTGGCCGTCACCAGGCGCGCATCGAACGAGACCTCTTGCGTTGCGCCGAGCGGACGGACCTTGCGCTCTTGCAGCACACGGAGCATCTTCGCTTGCATGCCGAGTGGCATCTCGCCGATTTCGTCCAGAAACAGCGTGCCATGATTGGCCTCCACAAAAAGCCCACTGCGGGCAGTGCGCGCGTCGGTAAAGGCTCCTCGCGTGTGACCGAACAGCTCGCTCTCCAGCAAGGTCTCCGGCACCGCGGCGCAGTTGATCGCCAGAAAGGGCCCGCGGCGCCCACTTCTTTCATGGATCGCTCGGGCCACCAACTCCTTGCCTGTGCCGCTCTCGCCGGTGATGAGCACGTTCGTGTCTGTCTCGGCCACCCGAGAAATAACGTCGGCCATGCGCTGCATGGCTTCGCTCTCGCCAATCACGTTCGGCAATTCGTGGGCATCAACTCGGCGCCGCAACCGGCGCAGCTCATCGGTCATTTTCCGGTGACGAACGGCGCGCTCCATGGTGAGCGTCAACGCATCCATGGAGATAGGCTTGGTCACAAAGTCGTAGGCACCCGCGCGCATCGCGCCGATGGCATGCTCCAAGGTACCGAAGCCCGTCATCACCACCACCACCAGATCAGGGCGTTTGGCCAGGGCCGCCCGACACAGGTCCAAGCCGCTCATGCCCTCCATGTGGATGTCCACCAGCAGAACCGAAAAGTCCTCGCGTTCCAGCAACGCCAGCGCGTCGTTGGGAGCGAGACGCCACGACACGCCGTAGCCGCGCTGGCTCAGGCCGGCCTCCACCACCTCACACATGTCGCGGTCATCGTCAGCGACAAGAATCCTGGGCACGGACGATGCAAGGGGAGCGTCGTGCGAGCGTTCTTCTACGAGAGCCAGCGCCGTGTTCATGGCAGCCTCGGAAGCACCTTTCATGCCGTGCCCATCTTCTCACTAAATGCCGATATTTTGGACACTGTCGCAAGATGCACCGTGGCATTCTGTCACGCCTGCGCTGTCACAGGTACATTTTCGCCACACTACCCCCGGTTCTTGAAGGCGGAGTTGAATGACACCGAAGGATGACGCTCTGCCCGCTTCCGGGCCCGTGGACCGCCGGTTTGCCCGACTGGATGAGCTGCGGCAGGCAGAGCGTCAAGCCGCCAGCGCCCGAGTCGCCACCGTCATCGGCCACCTGATAGGGACTCCCCTCAACGTGATCGCAGGTCGCGCGGCGCTCATCCGCACGAGTCAAACGCCCGAACTGATGCACGAAAATGCGCGCCGCATTGAAGAGCAGGTCGAGCGCCTCGCCGAACGCATCCGCGGGCTCATCGACTATCTCGTCGTCGCCGATCTGCCGCCTGAACCGCACACCGTGGAGAGCCTGCTTAGCGAGGCGCTCGCGCTCTATTGCCCCGTGGCGCAAGCGAAGGGTGTGTCGATTCGGTCTGCCCACGACGGCGCGGGCCAGTGGACCATCGACGCTCGACCGGCGCTGCTCGTCCTGACTTGCCTACTCTCGCTCGCCAGCCGGACAACGTCCCCGGGTGGAATCATCGACGTCTCGACGACCGAGCGCGACGGCGTCGTGACCTTCGCGCTCAGGCTGCCCAGCCTGGACACCCCGCCCAGCCGCATCGATCGGCTGGACCCGCCGGAAAAGCCGACCGGCTACGATTCAGACGCCATGCAGGTGCTCTCGACTTGCCAGGGTATTGCGCGACGTGGCGGCGGCGACCTCAACGTCGGACCGGGCGAAAACGGCGTCGGGGTGGTCGTTCGGTTCGAGTGCCCAAGCTTGCAACGCTGACACGCTTTCCGGGACTTTGTGTCGCGGTGTGACGCAATGGCGCGGAGCCAGTGCGCGCCCGACGCGGGTCGCACGGCGCTTTGGGAGTGAGCACCGTCGAGCGACGCAGTAAGGCCCGCTCGGGCACACTTGCTGCAACCAGGGTTGGCATGCCCCAGCTGAATGAGAGCCTCGCCAACGCGGGAACGTCGCCAGATGCCCGGGACGCGACGTCCCTGGACTTCACGTTGTTCCTAAGTGAACGGCTCCACCTCAGCACGCCCGCCACGCTTTCGTTGCTCGGTAGCTTCCTACTGACCTTCGAGCCCAGTGGCGCCCACGCGGGGCATTTCGCCGCCGAGCTCGGGCGGCGAGCTCACTAACACACCCCTGTAAACTGAACGCACAAAGGCAACAAGATGGACAACAGAAAAGTACTAATGTCACTAGGCACTGCGATCGCCGCGTCGGGCATCGCCAAGTCGATCTCGAGCATTGGCATGAACGACGTGCTCGCGCCGCTGGGGCTCTCACGCCGCCGCAGTCACGTGCTTGAAAATATCGGCTTGGTCGTACTGGGCGCAGTGGTCGGTGGTGGCGCCGCGCTACTGCTTGCCCCGTCGAGCGGCCGTGAAGCTCGCGAGCGCCTGAGCAACGAGGCCTCCTAGCTGAGCCACGCCGCTGCAGAAACCCTCCGTGAGCGTAAGGACGAGGCGTTTCGCAGCCTCGCCCATGTGGGCAACAGCGCCGTCAGCGAGCGCGCGTAACGCCCCCCGAACGAACTCAAGCTGGCCCAGCGAGAGCCGCGACATTGCGCCTCTCGCTGCCTGCACGGCACGAGTATTGCTGAAGCAAGTGGAACCATGACGCATCAACGTTCCGCATCAGCTCTCGTTCACCGAATCACGCTCACGCTACTGGCAGCGAGCGTCCTCGTCGTCGCCGGACCCGCACACGCCGACGGCGATGACCGTCGCGACAGCGACAACAGCAAGACGCACATCGCTGTCGATTTCGATTTCGACAACGCACTCAACGAACCCGGCACCGAAGCGGGCGGCGGCGGTGCCATTCGGGTAGGACAGGAGTTCGACCTATTCCTCGTGTCCCTCACGCCCGAAGTAGGCGGCAGCTATCATGCCTTCGGCGGCGAGGCCGACAACCGGATCTACGCCGGCTTTCTTGGCGGGCGCTTGGGCATAGGCAAGGTGATTGAGCCTTCCATCTTTGCGCATCTCGGCGTCGCGCGGGTTGTCGGTCTAGAGAGCCGGACGGCCCCGCTGTTCGACGTTGGCCTGGCGCTGGATTTCACGCTCTTGCCGCTACTGGACCTCGGCGTTCATGGCGCCTACAACGCCATGCTGCCACGTGACAACAGCTCCTCGTTCTCGTGGATCACGCTCGGTGTTCACGCTGCCCTAGTCTTCTAGGGCTCGGGCCACGCACGCGGAGGAAGCGCCGCAAACACGTTTCGCAGCGATACGCTCGCAGCGCGAACACTTTCAGCATTCTTTCGAAGATCCCGCGCGAGCGCGAGCGCCTGATCTGGCGACCCTGGCAGCGTGGACATCGAGTGCCATGTTTAAGGGCGAGGTGATCTGAAGCGTTCATGGGAGCCAAGCCAAGGACAAAGCAAGTAGCGGGCCATGGCACGCTGCTTGCTTAAACCACTGCCATGAACG
>JANNWK010000606.1:0-1627 GCA_031408355.1 Myxococcales bacterium | reverse complement strand
AGTGCGGGGTCGCGTTCGCCGTCGACGGCTTCGAGCAGCGTCTCCACGAACGGGCGTTGCTCCAGCGCTGCGTCCCTGGCTTCGCCGCGCGCCGGGGGGTCCAGCGCTCGCCGTGGGCGGGCGATCATGCCGTGCGCGGCGAGCGCCGCCGCGACCATGAGCGGACCGAGCGTTTCGGGGTGCGGCAGTTGTTCGATGGTTGGGTGGTAGGCTTCAAGCACGGCTCCCAGGTCCCCCGAGCGCACAAGCTTTCGCAGACGAGCCCTCCGGAGCAGCACGGGCGCCTGAGTGACCCCAACCAGCAGCAGCAGCAGCAGGCCGAGTGGAGGCGAGCTGAAGCCGATGTGGATCGCGAAGGCTACAGTGCCGGCCGCCGACAACAGCGAGAATGCGGAACGCATGCGCTCGCGCCGTTCAAGTGCCGCGAAATGCTGCATGGGCGACGGATGCTAGCACTTCTCCTGCCGCACCCGCCTGTTTGCAGAGTGAAATGGAGGGCCCGCCACACCCGCTTTTCTTCACCGTTGCTCCCTTCCGGGCCTGGCGGGGTTCAAGCTGCGCTGTCGGCGGACCCATACGTCGTTCGGAACGACCGGCGCGTCATAGCAGCCACGGGCGGGCCTGTAAACCGCTGAGGTTTGCCGCGCACTCTCGATCCGTAGAAGTAGCGCCGCGCTGGCGCGTTCCGGATGGCGGGGTCGGTTTCGGGAGCGGGAGGTGGCTCGGAAGGGGCTTCGGGCAAGGCAAGGGCGGGGCCGCGCTTGCGCGGGGCCTGGTCTGGGTCTTGGCGAGAAGCCGGCAATGGGAGTTGGTTGTACGGGCGTCGGCCCTGGGTTGCGGTCGTGGTGATCAGCAAAGTCTCGGGTGTGTTCTGTGGCGGAGTTCGGCTGAGCCGCTCGCTCAGCGTCTCGACCTCAGCCAGGCTCTTGGCTCCGGCCAGCACGCCGCCAAGGGCGGCTCGAAGTAGTGCCCCGAGCGGCCAGCGTTTGCCCCGGTCGTCGCGCTCGTCGGCGACGTCATCGAGACCCGCCTCATCGAGGCGCTTGGAAAGCACGCCGAAAAGTCGCCGATTCATGAGCGCTGCCATCGTTGTCTCTCTTTCTCGTTGCAACGCACGGCGCGGACGAACACTCTCGGGCCAAGCCTTGCGTTGCGTTTCTGGGCTGAATTTGTGCGTTGTGGAAACCGCAGCAGATCCTGCGCAGCAGCGGACCGCGAGGCCTTTGTTGCCGCCTCGGTCGGTGTCCGAAGCACATGGCGCCTTGCCCATGCGCCTCGTAGCTGGGAGCGCGCCGGACAGCGCAGAGCCGAGTGGCACGTCTTGGCGGCGCGCTTGCTCGCTCAAGAGGGAGGCGCGCCTCCCTCTTGAGCCGAGCCTGGTCCGAACCGAGAGAGAGGCTCTCCTCTCCCAAGGCTCGGCCAGGGAGTGATGGCGGGTCACGTCCAGCGTCATCCTCGTCACCGAGCGTGGCGACCGCCATCACTTCGTGGAGATGGGATGGGGTGGCTCGCGATTTGACAGGTTTTCGGCGCGACCGGCAGGGATTGAAGAGTGGCTGCCCCCTTCAAAGCGAGATCACGCAAAATGGGGCCTCAAAGGACGCGCTCAAAGGCGCAATTCAAGGAG
>JANNWK010000605.1:0-2376 GCA_031408355.1 Myxococcales bacterium | reverse complement strand
CTACGTGCTCTCGGCCAAACAGGAAGCGAGGAGCAAGCGTGAGTCCCGACGAAAACCGTTGCGACCAATCCGTGGAGAGCCGCAGCACGATCTCCCCCTGAAGGCCAGTGCTCGGAGCCCCTGGCGCAACGCCGATCACCTCCGCCGCCGAAAACTCCATGAAGCGCCCCACCAGCGGAAATAGGCACTTATACAGGCTCTCCTTGGCGGAGAAAGCCAAGGAGACGAGATGATGCTCGGGCGCGGGCAGAGCGTCCGAGAGCACCCTGAGCTCACGTTCGCTGCAGATCCGCCGGCGCAGTTCAAGCGACGAGGCAGGCCCCATTAGCGCCTCAACGTCAATGCCCACGGCCGCGAAGTGGCGATCGCGCGCCACCGCGCAAAGGGCGCGCTGGGCACCGTGGGTGATGGACCCGACGACGGCGGACGGCCAGTTGGGACTGCCGTCCGAGTTGCGCCCCGGCAGGCCAGCGACTCCCAACGCTTGAAGCGCGTGCGCCGCGGCCAGCCGACCAGCCAAGAACTCAGCGCGACGCTTGTCCACGGCGCGCTCAGGCACTCCCTCGAAAGCTTGCGCCTGAAGCGCAGCAATCACGGCGCGATGGTCCTCTACCGCGAAACCAACGCACTTCACTCGAGCATCGAGAGAGAGTCCCAAGGGCCGCGATGCAAGCGACGGCAGCACGCTATTCTTGGTCGATCAAAGCGCTGGTCACGGCGCCGCTTGGCATCGGATTTGGCTCCTTCTCCAGGTAGCGGAAAATCGTGCGGGGATCGACGCCCAGATCGCGAGCAGTTTGCGTACGGTTGCCGTTGTTCCGCTCGAGCACGTCGAGCACGTATTTGCGCTGGAAGTCCTCCTTGGCCTTCTCGAGGGGCACAATCGGCGACTCGGCTTCAGGCCCTAGATCCAGGTCCTCCGGTCCGAGTAGCGAGCTCTCACACAGCACCAGGCCCTTCTTGATCCGATTCTCAAGTTGCCGAATATTGCCGGGCCATGCGTACTTCTTGATGGCTGCGAGTGACTGAGGCGCGTAGCCGCGCACTGGGCTATTCAGCTCGTCGGCGTGCTTGCTCAAGAGCGCCTTGGCAATGATGAACACATCGTCCCCGCGATCGCGCAGCGGTGGCAACCAGAGGTTCACGACGTTCAGTCGATAGTAGAGATCTTCCCGGAACTCCCCGACCTTGATCATCTCTTCAAGGTTTCGGTTGGTCGCAGCGATGATGCGGATATCGCACTTCTCCGCGCGGTTGTCGCCAACACGAAACACCACGCGTTCCTGAAGCGCGCGCAGGAGCTTGACCTGCATCGGCTGTGGCAACTCGCCGATCTCGTCGAGAAAGAGCGACCCACCGTCGGCCTGCTGAAATTTTCCCGAGCGGCTGGCGATAGCGCCCGTGAAGGCTCCCTTCACGTGACCGAACAACTCGCTCTCGATCAGGTTCTCGGGAATGGCGCCACAGTTCACGGTCACGAACGGCCCGCTCTCGCGGTTCGAGCGGCGGTGAATTTCTCGGGCAATCAGCTCTTTGCCGGTGCCCGTCTCGCCGGTGATGAGCACGTTGATGTCGGTGGCGGCTACCTTCTGAAGCTTCCGAAACACCTCCAACATGGACGGGCAGCTGCCGATGATCTCCCCAAAGCGCTTGTCGGAAAGCTCGGCGCTCAGCTTCTCCTTGTCGGCGCGGAGCGCGCTCAGCAGCATCGCGTTCTGCAGGATGAGCGACGCTTGCGCGCCGAAGATGGTGAGCAGATCGAGCTGCGGCCGCTCGAACAGGTGCTTGACCTCGTCATTGGCCACGTACAGCGCACCAATCGCCTCGCCCTGACTGAGCAGTGGCACGCACATCACGCTCGAAAGCTTGAGGGCGATCACGCTCTCGCTCTTACCGAAGGTCGTATCGGTCAGTGCGTCGCTGACGATCACGGGCCGACGTGTCTCGATGACTTGGCGCACCATGCTGTCGCTGATGACGCCAGAAGCATCTAGAATCGCTTCGCGCTGCAGATTCCTGGAGGCTCGCACCCGCGGCACGCTGTCCTTCGAGTCGCCCGGATCAACCAAGAGCACGACACCGCGAACCGCGCCGGTAAGCTCAATGATGGCGTCCAGCAGGCCCTCCAGCAGCTCATCTACCGAGCGACTGGTCATCAAGCGTTCGCTGAAAGCCTGCAGCCGCCGAATGCCCTCGATGTCGCTCTTGTCGTTCTTGTCGCTCTGTTCGCTCTTGGGTTGCGCCGAAACCTCCGAGAAGAAGCTGAAGCCCAATTGGGCCTTGCCGAGCGTGAACCTGTCCCCGTTGGCGAGACGCGCGCGGCGCTTCTTCTTGCCGTTGATCAGGATCTCGCCTTCGCGATCCAACTCTTCAAGC
>JANNWK010000604.1:0-6115 GCA_031408355.1 Myxococcales bacterium | reverse complement strand
CTGCCAGCGCAGTAGCTCGCGCGCGAAGATGCGACCGACTGCGGTGAGCGCGGCGGCGTTTCGGGCGAGGAGCAGACGCAATTCAAAGGGGACGCTGAGCACCCACTGGCGCAGCGGCACCTCGGGCAGCACGTGCTCGGTCAAGTGGGCGGCGGTGCCGAGGCGCACTCCGCCCGCGCCGCGGAGGGGTTCTCGGCGCTGGAGGTCTAGCGCTGCGGACTTCGCTTCAGCCTCGGAACGGGGCGCCCGCTAGCTCATCTCCGAGCCCGAGTTCGACAGTGCCGTCAGCGAAGCGAGCCGTCACGTGCAGCTCCCCTCCAAGCGCCTCTTCAAAGCGGCGAAGCGTACTCAGATTCACGTCTTCACGCCGTTCGATCTTGGAGACAGTGGGCTGCCGGATCCCCAACCGAGTCGCAACTTCGCTCTGAGTCACGTGTCGCCTAGAGCGTAGCTCCTGGAGCAAATGGACTCGCTGAGGTTCGGTGCGTTGCTTGGTGCGAACAAGGTGAGCGAGCCTATCGACGAGACTCGCTTCTTCCGGCAGGAATTCATCAGGGCCTTCTCCATAGCTCCCGAAGGGCGTCGAAGACAGGCCAAATCCGAGGCCTGGGCGGTACTCGATGGTAAAGGACTGCCCCGCATGCGTGACGTCGATGAACCAGTCACCGTCTCGACGCGAGGGCGCGTCGACGCCGAATACCGCGCCAGGCAGCGTCTTCTCGACAAGCCGCCTGAGCTTCCCGAGGCGTTTCGTCGGAGTCGTTGGAGTCATGGGACCCTGTCGAAGACCCTTCGACCATCATGGCCTCCGCTTGGTGCGGTATTCCGTTTAGGAATATCGCTCAGAAGCTATCCGTCGCAACCCTAGTAATCTCCGATAGTTGAGTGCATGGCGCTCGGGAGGCCCCTACCTTCGCACCTCACGATCCAAAGTCTTGCCGCTGCCCGGCGGGCCGACGAAGAGCACGTTATGCTCCCCGGGCGGCCGAGCCAGCCCTGCGAAGTCAGTCATGAAGAGCGATCCCCACATCGGTGGCAAGCCCCAAGCCGTCAGCCACTACCACAGCGTAAGGAGCCCGTTCGATGGGACCGAGGTAGGTCAGGTCGGGCTCGGCAGCGAAGCAGATCTGGAACGCGCGATCGTCGGAGCCTGCTCGCTGTTTCGCGATCGCACTCGTCCCGCGACCCACGAGCGAGCGCGCTGGCTGGAGCAGCTCGCGCTGGCGGTGGATCAAGAGAGCGCGTCGCTGGCCGAGTTGATAGCCAGAGAGAGTGGGAAGCCAATACGCTACGCACGGGCAGAGGTCAGCCGAGCCGCCGCAACTTTTCGACTCGGCGCCGCCGAAGCGCGCGTCTTCGCTGGCGAGGTCCTGCCAAGCGATCAGCTGCCGGGGGCCGAAGGTCGCCTCACGCTGTTTCGGCGCGTTGCGCGTGGCCCGGTCGGGGCGATTTCTCCCTTCAATTTTCCGCTGAACTTGGTCGCGCACAAGCTGGCTCCGGCGCTGGCCGTCGGCGCTCCGCTGCTGCTGAAGCCGGCGCCACAGGCGCCGCTCACCGCTCACCGCCTGGCGGAACTGGCGACGCGGGTGGGGGTGCCAGCTCACGCTTTCAACGTGATTCATTTGCTGCCTGAGGTGGCCGAGCGTCTGGCCACGGACGCACGCCTCCCGGTG
Organism: Myxococcales bacterium; assembly: GCA_031408355.1. GTDB lineage: Bacteria > Myxococcota_A > Polyangia > Polyangiales > Polyangiaceae > PMG-095. Next base: position 4,442 of record JANNWK010000604.1, on the reverse strand, counting down.
CTGTCTTTCACTGGCAGCGACCACGTGGGTTGGCATCTGGCCAACGTAGCGAAGCGGAAGCACGTGCTCTTGGAATTGGGCGGCAACGCGCCGTGCCTCGTCGATGAGACCTGCGACCTTGAGCAACTGCTGCCGCAGGTCGTCGAGGCCTGCTTCGCCAACGCCGGGCAGGTATGCATCAAAGCGCAGCGGATCTTTGTGCATGCCGCACGCTTCCGTGAGTTCCTCGAGCGCTTCGTGACGCTCACGCTCAAGCTCGTCGCCGGTGACCCGCTCGACGAGCGCACGGTCATAGGTCCCATGATCGACGCCGCTCAGGTTGCGAGGGTTCTCGGCTGGCTGAAGGAAGCAACCGACAGCGGAGCCCAGCTCCTGACCGGCGGGACCAGCGAGGGCAATGTGGTCGCGCCCACCGTGTTGACCGGCACATCTTCGTCCCAGCGGGTGTGCAAGGACGAGGTTTTTGGCCCCGTGACAGTCGTTGAGTCGGTCAGCAGCTTCGAAAGCGGACTGGCCGCTTGCAACGCCTCACGCTTCGGCATCCAAGCCTCCGTCTTCACGCGCGATCTGGCCCGCGCCCTTTCGGCCTTCGAGGCGTTGGACTTCCCGGGCGTCCTGATCAACGACGCTCCCAACTTCCGCGTCGACAACATTCCGTACGGGGGCACCCGCGACTCGGGACAGGGTCGCGAAGGCGTAAAGTTCGCCATGCACGAGTACACTGAGACGAAGCTGCTGTCGCTACGGGGCTAGCGAAACGCGGGGCGGTACGCCCTTACCCCTCAACCGAGCTGAACTTGCCGTCCTCGTCAACGTCAATGAAGATCGGGTTCGCGAAACCGAACGGACGAATCCACTTACCGGGCAGAGGGTCATTCATGAACTCTTCACCGCGGGCCACTACGACGATCCATGTGTCGGTCCGAAACTCTAGATCAACCTGGAAGTTCCAAGTCGACTCAGCCAGCGGCGCCACCGGCCGGCGCTCCTCGATCTTGGAGCCGTTCGCATAGATCTCAACCAGCGACACATCCACCCATTCGGGGGCGCGAACGCTGACTTCCAGGGACACCCGAGGTCCGGCAACCGAATCGCCGGGGCCCGCGCTGCCGTTGGCGACGGGCAGCACGAATATTCCGCAGGAAACCAGGGCATGTCCGGCTATCAAAGCACGCGCTATCTCGCTCGGATCCACGCGACTCGGCCGCTCATCGGGCGCCTTCACGTACGTACGTGGCCAGCCCGCCCACTGGTAGACAAGTCGGTGCGAATCTGAACTGCCGACCGCCGTGTAGCGGTGTCCAGCGTTGAGCAATTCGAACCATTCACGCAGGTTGCCCGCAAGCACGCTCGGGTTCTCCAGATCGAATCCATTGGCCACCTCGAGGGTGTCGAACCCAAAGCTAAACTCGGGAGACTCTGCAACTCCGGTCTTGGTATTTAGCTCACCGCGATTGAAGTAGCCAACCCCGGGCATGCGCGGATGATTGACCTGAAGCACCGCAAGCGGAGCACGCGCGCGCACCACAGAGAATATTTCCAACGGCGAAGTATTCTCGAACGGCGGGACAGCTACCGACGATGGATAGGGGAACGCGTTGAAGTGTCCCCAACTCGGCGTCGTAATCTCCACTCCAGACACTGTTCCCAGCCGACCTCCGAGGCCTTGGCTACGAATCGCGGGGCTGTAGTCAGTCACGTGGTTGTGGTCGGTGGGGACCGCGAACTCGATCCCTTCGCCCGCCAGCGAGAGCACTCGCTCCGGCAAGGAAACCTGGGAATCCGAGCTTGGTAAGGCGTGCACGTGGAGGTCTGTCGCGATGTAGTTCGTGGTGTCCACGACCCTGCGCAGCTCCCCTCGAAATGTGGCACCGAGCTCAGCCTTCACTTCAACCTCCTGGCGAGCCAGCGCATATTCCGGGCCACGCGTCGCCAGTACGTCATAACGCCCGGCCGGTAGCTCCAGAGTGCCCGCGCCAGATAGCGTGTAGACCACGTTCTGAGTTCCCGCCGCGCCCTCGGCCGGCGTTAACAGCGGATCCTTCGTCGGCGGCAGGCCACGCACCACGAGGCGCGCGGGCATGGGCTGGCGCGCCTCGTCGGTTATGAAGTAGGACAACCGGCCCGCTAGAGGCGGCACCAGGTTCAGACGCAGCTCTCCTCCCGCCGCGGGGACCGTCCCGAGTCCTTCGTCTTCGCCGCCGGGCGCTCGCAACACGAAGCGATACTCGCCAGGCGGCAGCGGCAACTCGAAGTGGCCGCTCGCGTCAGCTTGGACGCTGAGCACGGTTGGCCCATCCAGGTGGCGCGCATCGACCGTCGCCCAAGCAGGCAGAGATGCGAGCACGCCACGCGCGTACCCAAGCGTCTTTCCCAGCCGAAGCCAGGAAATTTGAGCCAATTCTCCCAACCCTCCGGCGACGACAACCGCGTCCCGCCTATACCGCACGCGCGCGCCTGGCAGGACCTCGGCGCTCGCGCCAAGCGTCACGTCCCCCGCGGGCCCGACCAGATCGAACTGCAACGCGGCCTGCGCCGGACCGTCCGGGAATACCAAACCGTAGGTCAACTTTCTACCCACGCGCGCCAACCACGGCACGTCCGCGTGCGTCGCGACTTGGACGTAGCCGAGGCGCGGCGCGAAAATGGGCGTTCCGGGCCAGCGCGCGCGATCCCCGAGCTGGACCGCCGGCACGGGCTTGCCGCTCAGGTTGGTGGCATACGTCACTATCTCTACGCGGCTCTGGCGCGGCGCCAAGTGGTACTCGGTGTTCAGCTTGAAGCGACCGTCTCTTGAAACCTCCTCGACCGCCAACACTGGCCGCTCGCCCGCCTTGGCGACGTCGACGCGCAGCGTGCGCAGAGGCAACGGGCTCCCTGCCACGTACATCACGCTTCGTAGCTCGAGCAACTCGTCGGAGTCGCCGCTTGCGAGACCGAGGTCTGTCAGGGCGCCGAACTGCTGCTGGCGCTGAAAGCCCTCGCCCGGGCCGCCAATCACGAGCCGGAGCCGCTCCGAGCCCAGGCCTAAGTCGCCCGCGTCCGCCGAGGCTGCCGCGTCCCGGCCACGAGGGGCGGGCGGCGCGAGGAAGGCGACGACGCCGCCGCCCCGCATCGGCAGCTCCTCGCCAGCAGCAGTGAGGTGCCCAAGCGACCTGACCCCACGCCACGCCGCCGCCGTTGCGGCCGCGCCGAGCAGCGCCACCAGGGCCAGGTACACGAGACGCTTGGACACGGGGACCACGATAGCGCGCATCGCGGGCGTCGTGCTTGCCGGACGCATGGCCCTCTGGTACCGCCCCGGCCGTGCCAACTCTGATCGAGCAGGCGGTTTCCCGCCGGCGTACCTTCGCCATCATTTCCCACCCGGATGCCGGCAAGACCACGCTCACAGAAAAGCTCCTGCTGTTCGGTGGGGCGATTCAGCTGGCCGGCGCGGTCAAGGCCCGTGGGGAACAGCGCCGTGCGCGCTCGGACTGGATGAAGGTGGAGCGTGAGCGTGGCATTTCCGTTTCCGCGTCCGCTATGACCTTCGAGAGCGACGGCATCACCTTCAACCTGCTCGACACGCCAGGCCACCAGGACTTCAGCGAGGACACCTACCGCACGCTGACGGCGGTCGACTCGGCAATCATGGTCCTCGACGCGGCCAAGGGCATCGAGGAGCAGACACGCAAGCTCTTCGAGGTCTGTCGGTTGCGCAACGTGCCGATCATCACCTTCATCAACAAGCTTGATCGCGAGGGACGCGAGCCGTTCGAGCTGATGGACGAGGTCGAACAATCGCTGCAGCTTCAGGTCACCCCCGTGAGCTGGCCGATCGGAATGGGCCGGCGTTTCCTGGGCTGCTATGACCTAAGACGCGACCGGCTAGCCCTGATGGAGCGGGTGAAGGATCGCATCGGCGACGAGGGTGAAATCTGCGAAGGCTTGGCTGATCCGAAGCTCGATCGGCTCCTCCCAGAAAACGCGGTTCGGACCCTGCGCGAGGAAGTGGAAATGGCCCGCGCGCTGTGCCCGCCGTTCGATCTGGACGAATACCGGGGAGGGCACATGACCCCCGTGTTCTTTGGCAGCGCAATCAACAATTTCGGCGTGCGTGAGCTACTCCGCGGGGTAGCGGAGTTGGCGCCCCCGCCCCGCGTGCAAAAGGCGCGGGAGCGCGACGTTCTGCCAAGCGAAGAGCGTGTCAGCGCCTTCGTCTTCAAGGTTCAGGCGAACATGGATCCGAAGCACCGGGACCGCGTCGCCTTCATTCGCCTATGCTCAGGCCATTTTCGCAGGGGCATGAAGCTGACTCACGTGCGCACAGGCTCGGTGATGGCACTGCACAATCCGGTCAGTTTCCTGGCTCAAGACCGCGAGGTTACCGAGGAGGCGTTCGCCGGCGATATCCTGGGTCTGCCCAATCACGGCAAGTTGGGCATCGGCGACACGCTCAC
>JANNWK010000603.1:0-1957 GCA_031408355.1 Myxococcales bacterium | reverse complement strand
GTTCGTGGGCGACAACCTCGCCTTCGTGCGCCACGCCTGGCGCGACCTGCTCACGTTGCTCGACACCTGCCAGGAGATCGCGCCGGCCGAGGTGGCCAGGCTGGAGGAGGAGCTCGACCTCGCGTACCTTCGCGAGCACCTGCCCCTGGCCGTCTCGGGCGCCACAGAGGGCGTGCGTCGCGTGTCTGAGATCGTCCAGGCCATGAAGAGCTTTGCCCACTCGGGGCAGGCTGAAAAGACACCAGCGGATCTGAACGAAGCGATCCACCACACCCTGATCGTGGCTCGCTCCGAGTACCAGCCCGTGGCCGACGTAGAGCTCGACCTTCAGGAGTTGCCGGAGGTGCACTGCAATGTCTCCGATGTGAACCAGGTGCTGCTCAATTTGGTCGTCAACGCGGCTCGGGCGATCGAGCCGAAGTTTCTGGCTTCGGGGCAGCGGGGCCGCATCAGAGTGAGCAGCACGCTGGAGGGCGAACAGGTGGTCGTGCGCGTGCGCGACAGCGGCACCGGCATCGACGAAGCGATCCGCGACAAGATCTTCGAGCCGTTCTTCACCACCCGCGAAGTGGGCGCGGGTACCGGCCAGGGTTTGGCGATCGCGCGCACCATCGCTGTGCAGGGGCACGGTGGCTCGCTGGACTTCGTGAGCGAACCCGGTCAGGGCACGACCTTCGAGCTGCGCCTGCCGATGGGCGGCGCGCCGTAGGCTGTCCCTGAAGGTCCCACCACGAAGCTCGTCTCGTTCCTGCTCCGCAAACACGGATACAAGGTCACGTGTGCGGCAACGGGAGACGAGCAGAAGGCTCTGGAGGCCGGCTGCGATGGCTACGTCACGAAACCGATCGATACGCGTTCACTCCCCGGGCTTATCGCGGCGCACCTGGCCAACAAGGAGCACCAGTGAGTCCTGTGGGAGCGCGCGCTCAACGGGCGGGACCGGAGGTGGGACCGGGGGGGCACAAGCGTACGAGCTCCGGGCGCGCAGGGTCGGCTTCGACGTCGCTCCGCCGGCGGATCCGAGCTAGGAGGTCTGCATGCTCTCAAGTCGCTGGTCTTTGATGTTGCCGCTGTTGTCGCTGATGCCGCTGCTTTCGGCGTGTGGCGCGGGCGCTGCTGCGGAGGCGATACGACCCAAGGAGAGCACGGCGGCGTCGGCGTTGGGGCAGGCGGAGTGTGCGGACGTGGGGGCAGGCGCTGAGCCGCTGATTGTGGATTGGAAGCCGGAGCAGCGCGGCGATCTTGAGGTCGCGATGAAGGATGGGGTCGCGGTGGTCGGCTACACCTGCGAGGGCATCAAGCTCTTGAGCGAATGCAAGCTGGACGGCAAGTACGGCTACATCGGCATCACGCGCAAAGAGCAGGTCTTGAAGCTGGAGAGCAGTGACGAGCTGAAAGCCAACCTGCCGCTCACCGGCAGTCAGCTCAGCGCGTCACTTGATCGCGGCTCTTCGCTCGATGTGGCGATGATCATGGTCGGAAAGAAGCGCACGACCTGGAGCGGTCCCACGCTTGCTGATCTGAAGGGCGAGTGCGCCGGAGCAACGCACTACGTGAGGGGCGCGACGGTGGGGGCTTTTGCGCTCGCCACCGGCACGCGTGCCAATGTGCGTGCCAGCGCGCAGATCTTCGCGGCCGGCACGGAGGGCGCCTCGCACTCGGGCAAGGAGTTGAAGAACCGCGACGGCGATCCGGCAGAATGCGCGAAGGCCACTCCGGACGCGGAATCTCCGCCCGCGCAGTGTGGCGCCCCGCTGCGTTTGGTGTTGGCACCTATCGCGAAAAAGCCGCTGCCGTCGGCGAACGGTGAGCCCCCCGCGTCCGAGGCGGCGGCGGGTCCCGTGGAGCCGCCAGCGACCGCGTGCCCCGCCGGCCTCGTGGAAAGCGGCGGCAAGTGCACCAAACCGGAGAGCGCCACGGCCTTCCAATGCTTGCCGGGCGACGCCGCGGTCTGCAA
>JANNWK010000602.1:0-1844 GCA_031408355.1 Myxococcales bacterium | reverse complement strand
GTTGAAGCAGTTCGTGAGCTGCTGGCTCGGCCGCTCAAGAAGGAATCCGATTGATGCGCAATAAGCGGGCCGTGCTTGGCATTGCGCTTGGCCTGAGCGCTTCGTGGGCGGTCGCAAGGCCGGCGCTAGCGCAATTGGCAGCGCCACAAGCAGGGGTCAGTACTGGTGTTGGCCAGCCCACGTTCGGGCAAGCCAGCTACCCGCAGCAGCCTTACTACTCGCCCCCCGTCAGGCAGGAGCGCACTCGCCTCGAGCTCGGCAGCCTGTACGGGACCTCGGTGGCCTATGGCGCAGGCATGGGCATTTGGCTCTCGACCGAGCTCGGCTTCGAAGACCCAGCCATCTTCCTGATTCCGCCAGCCATTTTGGGGGTGGCGGCTCCGGTTGGTGTCTACCTTTTGGACCGACCGAAGTTGAAGCGCGGCGTTCCTGCCGCGGTCGCCGCCGGCGCGCTGATTGGCGCCGGTGAAGGCTTTGGCATTTGGAGCTATCAGTTTGTCACCGCCACCAAGGCCGACGCCTGGGGCTTCCGCGGCCTCGCGCGCGCCGAAGCTCTCGGTTCCACACTGGGCGCGGCGGGTGGTATCGCGCTCGGCTATCTTCAGGAGCCGTCGCCGAAGAGCAGCCTGCTGATGTCAAGCTCGGTGCTCTGGGGCAGCGCGGTGGGGACCATGTTTGGCTATGGAGCGTCCGCGGCCGGTCAGGGCTACGGGTTATCGAATGACGCAGCCTCGCTGGGTGGGCTGATCGGCTTCAACGTCGGGCTGGCCGCCTCCGCTGGGCTATCGACGGTCTACATTCCCTCGTACAAGTCGCTGGGCGCCATGTGGCTGGGCGCCGGCATCGGTTTCGCGGCCTCCCTGCCGATCTATCTGTTTTACGCGGGTGATGGCGGGCCGCCGGCGAAGCGTGGGCTCATTTTCAGCGGCACGACGACAACGCTCGGACTGGCCGCGGGCGCACTTTTCACCCACGGCTCGTCGGACTCGGCGGAGGCTGACGGTCCCCCTCGCTTCGCCCGGGTTCACGGGTTCGCGCCGTTCGCGGTCGAAAAGGGGGCTGGAGTGGCCGTTACTGGGGAGCTCCGCTAGCGCGGCGCGGCGCCCTCGGCCGACCAGCGGAAGGGAAATCCCTTAGTTTCTGGCTGACCCGCACCTTGGCCAGCGCGTTCTGATAATCTCCGCCTCGGATGGCAACGGTTCGTTTCTTCCCGAGCGATGGTCCGCCGATTTTGACGGCGCTGCACAAGCCCGTCACAACGCTTGGCCGCGCTCTCGGCAACGACATTCACCTGCCGGACGCCAGCGTGGCTCACCACCACGCGCAGATCGTCTTCAACGGGCGAGATTTCCAGCTTGAAGAGTTGGATCGCGAAGGCGAGATCCTGATCAACGGCAAGAAGAAGCGCCGCGCGCGTCTCGCCAACGGGGACAGGTTCACGCTCGGCAAGGCGCAGTTGGGGTTCAGCTTCTTCTCGGAGGTTTCGGCGCAAGCCAAGACCGAGCAGAGCGACAAGAACGACAAGAGCGACATTGAGGGCATTCGGCGGTTGCAGGCCTTCAGCGAACGCTTGATGACCAGTCGCTCGGTAGATGAGCTGCTGGAGGGCCTGCTCGACGCCATCATCGAACTGACCGGCGCGGTTCGCGGTGTCGTGCTCTTGGTTGACCCGGGTGACTCGAAGGATAGCGTGCCGCGGGTGCGAGCCTCCCGGAACCTGCAGCGCGAAGCGATTCTAGATGCTTCTGGGGTCATCAGCGACAGCATGGTGCGCCAAGTCATCGAGACACGTCGGCCCGTGATCGTCAGCGACGCACTGACCGATACGACCTTCGGTAAGAGCG
>JANNWK010000601.1:0-3237 GCA_031408355.1 Myxococcales bacterium | reverse complement strand
CGCAGGGCCCGCCGCGGCAGGGGGCGCTGGCCAGCCTCCCCTCAATGCGGGCGGTGGCGCCGGTTCGAAGGGGGGCGAAGGGGCCCTGCTCGGAGGCAGTGGCGGGGCCTCGGGGGCCTCGGGAGCTGGGTCAGGTGGGTGCCCGGGCGCGCGAGTTGGTGAGTTGCCGGCGGCGCCGCTGCTCGGGCGGGAAAACATCGCGCTTCACCAAGGGGCGTCGAGCTTGTCGCTCGGTTTTCCCACTCCGGCGAGCGCATTTGACGGAGACCTGGCGACGGGCACTGGCGGAGGCGACTGGTTGGTCGTCGGCGTGCTGGCGGTGGACTTCGAGGCGTCAACGCCGCTGTACAAGTCCGTCGTCACGTTCGCCGGGGTGCCCACGCGCTACGCGATCGAGGGGTCGGAAGACGGCCAGCAGTGGACGCCGCTTTTGAGCGTCGAGCAGCCCGAGGCGAGCGATGAACGCGAGCTCCCCGCCGTTCGCTTCCGTTACGTTCGCTTCGCTGTCGACACCCGCAATACCCCGCAGGACGCCTGGGTCATCGAGAGCGTGAGCGAGATCGAGCTCTACGCGCGACAACCGAGCGATCCGCTGGGGGTGCCGCTGAGCTATCCCGAGCGCCTGGACCGAACGGGCTGGGTCGCCTCCGCCTCGAACAACTCTGAGGCGGCCAATGCGGCCATCGACGACCAGGGCGTGCCGCCCTGCAAGACTTGGCAAGACTGCTTCATGTGCACCAACTGGTCCAATGGTCACCTTCAAACGGCGGGCGAGTGGTTTCAGGTCGATATGGGCAAGCCCAGCGCGTTCGATCGCGTCGAGCTGAATGACATCTACGATCATCCGGACAACGTGCCGCTCACCTACGATCTTCTCGTTTCGGACGACGGCCTCACCTGGAGCGATGCCATCGCGACCGGTAGCGGTGAGCCCAACACCAAGATCCTCTTCACAGCGCAGCAGAAGCGCTACATCAAGGTCGTATTGACCGCAAACAACCCGAAGGCATTCTGGCGCATCGCCGATTTCGGCGTGTTCAACACCGTGACGGCGCCGGCGGACAGCACCTGTCCGCCATTGTAAGGAACGCTCGCTTCAATCAGAGGGGCGCGCTCGCCGTCAGGCGTTGAAGGCCGCTTCGAGATCGGCGATCACTATTTTTCGCATCTTCAGCATGGCCTGCAGCGCGCGGTTGGCCTTCGTGCGATCGGGGTCGCCGATGAAGCGCACCAGTGCCTCCGGCACGACCTGCCAGGAAAGGCCGTACTTGTCCTTGCACCACGCGCACTGGCTCTCGGAGCCGCCGTCCGCGGTGAGCCTGTCCCAGTAGTGGTCGACCTCCGCCTGGTCCTTACAAGCGATGACGAACGAGACGGCTTCGTTAAATTTGTACCTGTCGCCGCCGTTCAGCAGCTGCAGGCGCTGGCCTTCGATCACGACCGTGCCCGTCATCGGGTTCAGGCCTGACGCTTCCACGTTCGGGAAGATCGACGTGTAGTAGGCCACCGCCGCTTCCGGCGCGACGTTGATCCAGAGGCAGGGCGTGATCTTGGACATGGACTTCTTTCCCCGGTGATTGGCTGTTTTTTGTCCCGGCGCGCGACTATATAGCTCAGCGCATCGAAACCGGGGATCTCAAAGAGGTCGCGCCGGAAGCCGCTCGCCCACCTTCAACCAATACGTTTCGCGATGAGCGCGTTGATCGTCGTGGCCGCGGCGTTTGCTTGTTCTTCCAGGCGCTTCCAGGTCTTGACGGGGAGTCGAACACTCCGCGTCATGGTGGGTTCGCCCCGTGGCCGCCCGCGTCGCACGAGCTTACCCACCGCGCACGAGGGCATTTCCCAAAGCGACCAGAGAGCAATGCCGTCCGCTGGATCATAATCCGCGAACGGATTGCCGGGGACGCGCTTCCATAGCTTCAGATTGATGGGTTCGTCACTCCAGCTGGCGGCCTCTCGGAACGTGACGCCGTGCTTCCGCCTATTGGCGGCTGCATTCTTGGGAGCCCAATCGATCTCCACGGGAATTACTGTAACACGCAAATTGCTCCGATCAACGCAAGCGGCACGTCGCAGCTTGCGCCTATCGCAGGCTCCGCCCCTTGCTGGAACGCTTGGGCGGACATATGTAGTGCAGGCACATGAATCAGCGAAGCGTTTCACGCCCCAAGCGCGGGCTCCGGCTATTTCCTGCCCTGATGCTGAGCTTGGGGCTGGCCGTGCCGCTCTCTGGCTGCGGTTACAACGAGATCATCGACCGGGATGAAGCGGTCAAGGCAAGCTGGGCTGAGGTGCAGAATCAATACACCCGCCGGGCCGAACTGGTGCCCAACCTCGTCAGCACGGTCAAAGGGGCCGGGCAGTTCGAGCAAGACACCCTGACCAAGGTCGTCGAGGCGCGCTCCAAGGTGGCCGGCCTCAAGGTCGACGCCAGCACCATCGACGATCCCGAAAAGCTGAAGAAGTTTGAGGCGGCGCAGGGCGAGCTCTCCGGCTCGTTGTCGCGCTTGCTCGTCGTGGCCGAGCAGTACCCGCAGCTCAAGGCGACCGACGCGTTCCGCGACCTGCAATCGCAGCTGGAGGGCACGGAGAACCGCATCGCGGTCGCGCGCCGGCGCTACATTGAAAGCGTGGCTGAGTACAACGGCGTCGTGCAGCGCTTTCCGAGCAGCATTGGCGCTTCGATGCGCGGGCGCTCCGTTCGGCCCACGTTCGAAGCCGCGCCAGGCGCGGAGAAGGCGCCGGAAGTGAAGTTCTGAGTCCCAACGCCGCTCGCGTTGACCCGAACATGCTGACCCTCGCGCCTCCTCGGCCCAAGCGCCTTAAGCTCGCTTCGACCGGATTTTTGTGGATTCTGAGCTTGCTCGTGGCGTGCCTGTCGCTGCTGCCAAGCACGGCCTCCGCGCGCGAAGTGCCGCCACTTCAGGCCCGCGTCAACGACACGGCGGAGATGCTCGCGCCCGAGGCCGAGAGCGAGCTGGAGCAGCGCCTGGCTGCCTACGAGGCGAAGACCCAACGTCAGTTCGCCGTTCTGACCATCGACTCGCTCGACGGCGATGCTCTGGAAGATTTCTCGATCCGTGTCGTCGAAGCCTGGAAGCTCGGCAAGAAGGGCAAGGACGACGGCCTGCTCCTGTTGATCGTCAAGAGCGATCGAAAGCTGCGCATCGAGGTGGGCTACGGGCTCGAGGGCACCATCACCGACGCCTTCTCGGCGCGGGTCGTGCGCCAAATACT
>JANNWK010000600.1:0-6703 GCA_031408355.1 Myxococcales bacterium | reverse complement strand
GTTCCCGACCCCGCCCGTCGGGGTCGAGTTGAGCCCAGCGTCAGCCTCGACGGCGGAGCAGCCGAGCCCCGCACTGAAGAGCAGGACTCGGCGCCCCGTGGCTGCTAGGCTCTGGGGAGCTTGGCTTGCGTTCAATCTTTCTTCCGTGACTTTCGTGATTTCACTCCCCCATGAGGCACCAGCAGTCCCTTGGCGCGGTCCTGCTCTTCAGTGCGGGGCTCGGCTGCTCCGCCGTCGAGGCTGACGCTGGGCTCAACTCGACCCCGACGGGCGGGGTCGGGAACGGTGGCGGCAGCAGCACCACCGCCAAGCTGCCAGACAGCTTGGATTTCGAGCCGATTGCTCACAGCCTCACGTCGCGCGAACAGGTCGAGCTCAGCGTCGTCGCCCGTCCAGCTCGCTCGTACCGAGTGAGGTTTTCGCTCCCCGTGGGCCCGGACGACGACCCCGGCGATGCGGTGCTGAATCGCTCCGAAACCGACACAGACGAGACCGGCAGGGCCAGCGTGCTGCTGACCGCCCCCAGCACGACGGCCATCTTCAGCGTGCGAGCCAGCGTCGAAGGCAGCGTCACAGCCCAGCTGGGTGTTTCGGTCAACGACGCGGGAGTGGCTTCGGTTGTGCTGCAGCCCACGTACCTAGGGCGGCGAGCGATCGGGAGCTGGGTCGCGACCGCTCGCGCCAAGGCAACCTGCGCCGACCGACCGGGCATTCCGCCGCCGGACGGGGCACTCCTGGCGCTCTCGTCGGCGGGGCAAGCCCCGATTCTGCGCGACGTCCCGGCAGGAGTCCCGCTCGCCATCACGCTGCGCTCCGGTCACTACGTGGGCGGGTGTGCCTCCATGGAGGGGCTGGCTGCTGCCCCGGCAGATCATCCGCATCGTGTGAACATCACCGTGCTCGATCGGCCGCTCGAGCTGGCAAGCTCGCGGCTTGCGGTTTCGCTGGGCTTTGCGGCGCCAGCGTCGGCCTGGACGGAGCTCACAGTGGCAGGGCGGCTCGCCATCTCCGAGGCCCTGCTGGGAGCGAGCACCGACGACGCCGACGCCCTCCTCGACGTCATGCGCGAGAAGCTCAGCGGCGCCGCTCGTCAAGGCTTCGAGACCGCTCGCAAGCAGGAAGAGTGGGACAGCTTGGTGCGACAGCACTGGGGAAAGTCCGCCCCAACCCACCTGCGGGACAGCGCCGATGCCTGGTTAAAGGCGGGGTCCCTCGTGCTCAGCCAAGGAGAACGCGGCTTCGAAGGCGCGCTAGAACCCGTCGACGCGACGAGCGCCGAGCTGTCCCTCTTCACGCTTGCAGGCCTACCGGCCGTGGACGCAGGGTTGCTGAGCCCTGCCCTGGTGCGTTGGAGCGCCAAGGCGGACGACACCGTGGTGGTCGCCACCGACCTTTACCTGAGCGCGTCACGACTCACGGCAGGGCTAGGTCGGGCACCAGCGCTCGCCACCTTTCCGGCTGCCGACGACGCGCCTCAGGCTCTAGCGCTCGCGCTTTCGTGCCAAGGCCTGGGCGAAGTGCTGGCGGATGCCGGGCCTTACTCGGAGTGCGAAGCGACTTGCCTGAAGGAGCTGTGCGAAGCGGCCACCGCGACTATTTGGGCTCGGGGTCGCGAGGCTACCAGCGAGGCACCGGCGAGACTTCGTCTGACGGGCGCCGGCACCGCGAGCAGCATTGGAGACGGCGCCGAACTCGCTGGCGTGCTCGGCACCTGGGTGGGCGAACTCTCCACGGACGGCAGGACTCTGGAGTGCGCGGGTCCGCTCGTCGCGACTGAACCAGCTCCGGAAAAGTAGCTAGCCCAATTCCCAGAGCGCTCGGCGAACGTCGAGTGCGAAGGCGTAGGCCGCGAGCGCGGCGTCGCTTGAGATCACTCCGCCGTTGCGAGCCTCACGAGCGACGGCGCGGAACCTAAGATAACGGCGCGGCTCAAGCCCGAGCAGCAGCACCACCAGCCCTGGATCGCGGGGGGCGTCGTGAGAGGAGCCGACCAGCGCAGCCCCGCTGGCCAACGCGCGCGACACAAGTTGTTCCACGGCGCCCAGCGCGGCAGCCGAATCTCCGCGCGAAAGTGCCGTCTCCGCCGTTAGCACCGCACCCTGCTCACTTTCAGGGAAGAGCGCTCCGAAGCTGAAGGCGCTCCCAGGGCTCGGCGGCTCGGTGGGTAGGCGCGCCGGCACCACGGTGACGTCGCCGCCGGTCACCGCCCGAGCTGCCGCCTCGCCGATGTCCGTTTCAGGAAACTCGGAGAGGCCCAGCGCGCCTGTGGCATGCCGGTACGTGGCCCGGCTCTCGGTGGCGAGCGGGCTGCCGGCACTCTCGGCTCGGCGGAGCGCGTCGGCCATTCCGCCCTCCGGCACCGCCAGCGAAACCCGCTCGAAGGCGCGCGACGCGGGTAGCCGACGCTCGAAGTCCTCCAGCACAGAGCGCGTAATGGACTCGAGCGACTCGTAGACCCCCTCGCCTGTCGTCGCGACGGTAGAGAACGACGGCGCCGAAAGACGATTCAAGCTGCGCTCGAGCTCGTCTATCGGCGTCACATCGTAAAGATCGCGCTTGTTGTACTGAATGACGTGCGGCACCTCGTGCAGCGCCTTGCCGTGCGTGTTGAGGTTGTCCTTCAAGTTCTCGAGCGTCTCGAGGTTCGCGTCGACGCGCGCCCGCTGCGAGTCGAACACCAACACCACCCCGTCGGCTCCTGTGAGCACGAGCTTGCGGGTAGCGTTGTAATGCACCTGCCCGGGCACGGTGAACAGCTGCAAGCGAATGTTCATGCCGTGGGCGTGCGGCACGCGAATCGGCAAAAAATCGAAATAGAGCGTACGGTCTACCGGCGTCGCGAGGCTGACCAGCTTGCCGCGATGCTCCGGCTTGGCGGTGGCATGAATGTGCTGCAGCGTCGTCGTCTTCCCGCCCAACCCCGGCCCATAAAAGACGATCTTGAAGACGAGCTCCCGCGCTAGCGGATTGACGACCGGCATGGAGAAGGCCCTGAGAATACTCCGATTTCCGTCCTGCCTGCCGCGTCTATTCGCGCGCTTGCTCGAGCCTTTGGAATTCCTTCCAAATGGGGGATTGGCTGGAAGCGACCAGCGAAGCCACACTCGCCAGCAGACACAACGCCGCCAGAAGCTGCATCAGGCCGTCGCGGCGCCGTGGTTGCGGTTCCTTTTCGAACAGTAATCCCAGCAGAAAGCCGGCGAAGAAGCCGCCCAAGTGAGCGGCGTTGTTGGCTGGCAGGACAAAGCCCAAGATGGCGGCGTAGATGAGGTTGTTGACCAGCACGCGCTTCCAGTTGGGATTTCGGCTGCCCAAAAGGACTCCCGAGTAGGCGCCCACCAGGCCAAACACGGCGCCGCTCGCGCCCGCGGTGTGGTTGGGCTCTTGCCCGTACCAAAGTTTGCTCACCCAGAAGCCAGCAATACCGGTGAGCACAAACACGATCGCGAAGCGAGCGGAACGAAAATGCGGTTCGAGCGAGCGCCCCAGGCTGACGAGCGACAGCAGGTTCATCCCCAGATGGAGCAGCCCGAAGTGCATGAAAACGGCCGACAGGAGCCGCCAAGGTTCATGAGTGGCTAGATTTCCGAGCAACGGATGGCTGAAGAGCGAGCCGAAGCGCACCATCGTCGACAGTCGAAAGGACCCGCCCCCGATCCCCAGCGGCGGGAAGGCCTTGCCGTCGGCCGCCATACAGACGGCGAAGACCAGCAAGCACAGGCCGACAATAAGCTTGGTAACGGGGACGCCGTCGGCCGAAAAATCGCCAAGAAGGCCGCGAGCGGAGGCGACGAGCGGGCCCGGCAAGCCCTTGCCACAGCGATGGCAGACCTTTTCGGCCCGGCCGT
The DNA here is from genome assembly GCA_031408355.1 of Myxococcales bacterium. Lineage (GTDB taxonomy): Bacteria > Myxococcota_A > Polyangia > Polyangiales > Polyangiaceae > PMG-095. Next base: position 2,855 of record JANNWK010000600.1, on the reverse strand, counting down.
TGAGGCCACCGCAGTGCGGACAGATGCGTGAGCCTTCAGCCATCGAGCGGCCGCGGTAGCCCAGCCGAGGCCATGAGGCAAATCGGGCCGCCCACTCCACGGGAAGCGTAAGCCGCCGCGGGGCCGGGCGTTCCCTCAGGAGTGGCCGCCCCCGCTCTCGTCCATTTCGCGCCCCCCGCAGCCAGCCTGGAGAGCCCCAGCCGGCTGCGACGGCGCCCCGTCTCGACCCCGGACCGCGCTAGGCTGCGCGACGTGTCGGCGGACGTGACAGCGAGAGCGCCTACGGCCGAGGCCATGGCGGAGGCCCGAGAGAGCCTGGAGCGGGAACAGCAGCTGGTGCAGCTCGCCCAAGCCGGCGATCGCGCGGCCCTGGGACAGTTACTGCGCGCCCATGGGCCGCGCCTGTACCGAGCGGTGCTGCTGCCGCGCCTAGGCTCGCGAGCTTCCGCGGAAGAAGCCCTTTCGGTGACCTACCTCAAGGTGGTGGAGCGCTTCCACCAGTTTACCTGGCAAGCCGTGGGCGTGTACCCCTGGCTCCGCGTCGTGGCGCTGCGCGTCGCGCTCGACCAGCTTCGCGCGCGCAAACGCGAGACCGTGTTTCAGCCTGAAGATCTAGAGCGAGAGATCGACGAAGGCCAGCGCGTTGCCCGCGAAGCCGCCGAATCGGAGGCGATCGATCTCGCGGTCGCCAAGCAGCGCGTGTACGAATTGATAGAACGGCTCCACCCGCGCTACGCTCTAGCACTCAGGCTTCGCGTGCTCGAGGAACGGCCACGCGAAGCGTGTGCCGCCGCCCTGGACGTCTCCACCGCCACTTTCGACGTCGTACTTCACCGCGCCGTCGCCGCGCTCAAGAAGGAGCTCTCGCGTGAGCCAAGCTGAACCGCAGGAAGAGCCGCTCGCGCCGGACGAGGAGGCGCTGCTACTCGAAGCGCTTGCGTGCGCGCTGCGCCCGAAAGAAATAGACGCCTCGTTGAATGACCGGCTGATCGAGGCCGCGCTCGCCTCCGACGACCCGTTCGCCCCCGCCAGCGTCGAGGAGCTTCGGGAGTCCGCTCGCCTCCGGGAGGCGCTCGAACAGGGCACGCCGCACGCCGACGTGGACGCGCTCCGGGCTCTGCAGCTCGCTTTCAAACCCGACGACGCCAGCGCGGAGCTGCTGGCTCGCGCGCTCAGCGGCGACGCCAAGCCCGCCGGCCCAGCCCCTACGGAGCCGCCTCCGCTACGCTCGAAGACCACAGTCATCTATGCGGCGTTTGGTGGCTCAGGCGTCGTGCTCGCGTTTGCAGCTATGTTCGCGCTGCTCGTGGGGACGCCGGAATCGCCCGCCCCGGTCACGGCGCTCGTGAAGCCGCACAGCACGCTCTCGCTGTTCAGCGAACCCTTCGAGACAGCAGACACCACCGCTCGCATCGATCGCATCGCGAGCGCAAGAGGCCGCGAGTTGCGCGACAACCGCTACGCCGCCTGGGGTGTCAAATGAGGGCGAGCGCGTGGCTGCTCGCTCTTTGTTGTTGGCTCATGACAGCCTGTTCGCGTCAGGAGCGCGACGATTGCGGCGGCCAGGAACGCGTCATCGATCCGGTGCTGCTGGCTTTCCTGAGCCAGGCCCGCAGCGCTCACCACGTCGCCGACCAGCAGGAGACCGCGGGCGATCTCGCCGCCGCGCTGCGTGCGCTCCAAGGGTTGAGCCAGACGGCTCGGCCGCAGGGCGGCCCCCCCGAGGTGAATGAGGTTCTGGCCGACACCCGAGCTCGCATCGCCGAGCTGCTCAGTCGCGGCGGGCGCTTCGATCAGGCGGAGGCTGAGATCAAGGCAGGCCTCGAAAGCGCCCGGGCACCCAGCTACTACCGTGGCCACCTGTTCGAGGTGCGCGGGCTGGTGGAGGAAAGGCGCGAGAAGGCGCTCCGGGCGAAGGGCCGCAATGAGGAGGCACGCCAGGCCCGCGAACGCTCGCTGTCAGCCTACGAAGAGGCCATGAAGTTGCAGGCCGACGTGATTCGGGGCGCAGTCCGGGCTCTGCCGTCAGCCCCGGCGCCCTGAGCTCGCCCGGATTCATTCAGGGATTCCGAAAGCGGGTCCGCCTGGGTTAGAGTCCCGTCCAACACTTCACGGGCACCTTGACGACCGCTAGTTCCAGCCGTCTGCCCCGACTCCTTCCGGGGACGGACCTTCGGGGCCTGCCGCTCAGCCCCTCGGAGGCGTTCGTGGTCGTGCGGGTCGACGGCAAGCTCAGCGTCGCGGAGCTTGCCGAAGCCACCGGCCAGGCGCTGGGCGATGTCGAAGCGCTGATCGAGCGCTTGGCCGCCTTGAACGCACTCACGTTCGACGCGCCGCAGGCGTCCGAACGCCCGCCGGCCTCGCCACCTCCTGTCGCCCGCCCGTCGGGCGCGTTCCGGATGGGCCGCATCGTCGAAACGGTTGCGCACGGGGGTGATGCTCACCACCCGGCGGCAGCGCTCTACGACCCTTCGGAGATCGACGAGGCTGTCGACATCGACATGGCGCAGCGGCGCCGCATTCTCGATCGCTTCTATGGGATGGACGATCTGAACCACTACGAGCTGTTCGGGGTGGCGCCCGACGCCGACAAGAAGGCGATCCGAACCGCGTACTTCGAAGTCGTCAGTTTCTTTCATCCGGATCGCTATCACGGCAAGAACCTCGGCAGCTTCAGGGCCAAATTAGAGAAGGTCTTCGCCCGCCTCACAGAGGGCTATGACGCGCTCGGCCGAGACGCTCGGCGAACCGAGTACGACGCCTACCTGCGAGCGCGTTCCAAGACCCGCGCCTACGACAGCGGGCAAGCCAACAGCGCGGCCCACCGTGCAGCGCTCGCCGAGGTCATGCGCCGC
>JANNWK010000599.1:0-3258 GCA_031408355.1 Myxococcales bacterium | reverse complement strand
ATCGAGATCATCCCGCCTAGCCAAGTCAACCTCAGTTGTGACAACGCCGGGGCCGCCTGTGAGGGCAAGTTCGAAGCGCTGCAGCAAGGGGTGGTCGACGGCGGCGTCGATCTCTCGCAGTTCGATTTCGTCTTCATGCTCACCAACAACATGGACTTCTGCGACAACGACGTTCAGGGGTTTTCGAACGGCTCGGACATGATCTGGGGGAGCGCCTCCAGTCACTATATTTTCGCTCACGAAGCGGGCCATCTGCTCGGTCTCGCCGACGAGTACTGCAGCAAAATGGCGGGCGACTCTGACGACGATCCGGTCGACGAGCGTTGCAACACCGGTAGCCCGCCCGCGCCTCCGCCCCCGAACTTCCTGGGCTCCGACCTGGGTTGCGAGCCGCGCGGAGGCGACTGCTGCGAGGATTGTGAGAACTACAAAGTGTGCTGCGAAGGCAACCAGGAGTTCGGTGAGAACTGCATCATGAGCTACGCGGCGGATGACGAAATTCAACACGGCTACTGCGCGCGCTGTCGTGCCCACCTTCAAAACCCGCCCGGTGCGCGTAGCGAGGCGGATCCGAGCGGTCAGGTTCCGCTCAGCTGCGACTTCGCCCACCTCGGAAACACGCCGATGATGCGTGCCTCGCTCACTTACCGACAAGACGGCACATTCCAGGTGACGAGCTCGAGCGTCGGCGTTGGGCGCCTCGGTTTGGCGCCGCGTCGCGATCACGGCTCGAAGCTGTTCGAGGTCTCCGCACACGACGGCACGCCGCTCTTCGCGACCCACCTGAATACCTACTTCACCTCCGCCGATCCGAAGCGGAAGGGCGTTGACTACTCGGGTCTGTTCCGTGACGAGGCTGCGGTCGCCGTGCGCGCCCCGCTTCCGGCGGGCACGACCGATCTGAGCGTGCTGGTGCTTCGTTCCACGAGCAACGGCCAAGTGGTGCAGACCACGCTCAACGGTGTGCCGCCGATCGCCAACGCCGGACCGGATCAGGTCGTCGAGTGCGAGGAGGCGCAGAGCGCCCTGGTGGCAATGAACCCAACCGGCTCCAGCGATCCGGACGGCGACACGCTACGCTACGAATGGTTCGGAAACGCCATGTTTTCTGACTCTCGCAGCGCCACGCCGAGCGCGCTGCTCACACTTGGCACGCACGAGCTCTTCGTGGTGGTCTCCGATGGCGCGGACGAGTCGGCGCCCGACTCGGCGCTGTACACGGTGCAGGACACGGCGGCGCCCGAGCTCGACACGCTTGCGCCCCTTGCGCTCGCCTCCTGCGGCAGCGAGCAGTCGTTCACGTTCACCCCACCGAGCGCCGTGGACGCCTGCTCGCCCACCGTCACCGTCACGGGGCGCGTGGTGGAGAAGAATGGGGCAGCCATCACACCCATCCCGCTCAGCTCGGGGTCGGTCGTGCTGTCTCCCGCCGACTACCGCATCGAATGGCAGGCTCAGGACGAGCACGGCAACACTTCCACGACGACGCAACTGGTGACCGTAAGGCCGGGCCTTCAGGCTCAGGGGTCACTGGTGCTGCGCGACCGGGCCCAAGTGTTCGCGACGCCCGGCGTGCCGGGACCTGTAGCGAACTCAGGCAGTGGCATGCTCGAGCTGGGTGTCGAGGCGCGCTCGGGAAGCATTTCGAGCCAGGGAGCGGTCACCCTCCGCAATCGGTCGTTCGTCGGCGGCAACATCGTCGCGGGCGGTTCGGTGAACAAGGCCACCAGCGCCACCGTGACGGGCACCACCTCCGCCATGACGACGGTCACGCTACCGAGCTTGCCGAGTCTAGCCGCCTTCGCGGCAGGCAGCGGCCAGAGGGTGGTAAACCCTGGTCAGCAGCTCACGCTCGCTGCCGGAGCGCACGGCGCAATGATCGTGAACTCCGGGTCGACGCTGCGGCTCGAGGCCGGGGATCATCGGTTCACCATGCTCACGGTCAACTCGTCGGCCACGCTGCTTGTTGCCGCGGGTGCGCGGGTGTTCGTCACCGGATCGGTGGCGCTGCGCAGCCCGTTCCTGCTGGACGGCATCTTCCTAGGACTTTCCACCAGCGGCAACGTACATATCGAAACGGTCTTCGAGGGGACGCTGCTCGCTCCTCAGGCGTCAGTCAGCTTCGGGATCGGCGCGGGGGGGACCTATCGTGGGCTGTTCTTCGCGCGCAACATCGAGCTTCGGCCTGGTACAATGGTGCAATGCGTAGCGTCTGCCGTTCCCCAGTGAACAGGCTTCTACTGGGGGGCTGGTTACTTTGCAGCCTCTCTTGCGCGGATGAGCCAGGGCAGACCTGCCGCGAGGTGACGGGAGTCTTCGAGTGGGGCGAGCGCGGGCACGACGCCGTGCCCATGACTGATCTCTGGGTGCACGTGGACGAGACTGGCACGCTGTTTGCGCGCGCGACGCGGAGCGACGGCAGTGTTGCCAGCTACAATCAGCCGGGCAAGTACGCCACGCTGCCGCTCGGCAGCTCGCCGCTGTCGACCCTTGCCGGAGACTCGACCGGTAAGCTGCTTGCCCTCGGTGGAGATGGGGCTGCGTTCGCGGTGACGCTCGGCGACACGACCGGGTGGGTGCAAGCTCCCGAGCTCGAGGTCGACGCCGAGATCACGGCGCTGGCGAGCGGCGCTGCCGGCGAATTCTGGGCCGTGGGCAGCGCGGGATTCGTCGGCCATTTCAACGGTGAAACGTGGTCCGTTGCCCAGCACGGCGACCAGCTGCTTCGGGCGGTTTGGGCGGACGCCGAGTCGGTCTGGGTCGTTGGCGAAGACTCGCTCTTGCGGGGCACTGCGCTCGACGCGTTCGACGAGGTAGCCGCGCCTATCGCAGGTCTGCGTGCCATCGCAGGGCTTTCGAGTGAGCGCTTCTGGGTGGTGGGCGATGAGGGCGCGTTCTTCGAGTGGGACGGCGCCGGCTTCGCGGAGATCGACTCGGGCACGGCCGCGCAACTGCGAGGGGTATGGGCGGATCCCGAGGACGGGGTTTGGGCAGTGGGGGAGCAGGGGACGGTCTTGCACCTTCCGCTCGATGCCAGAGCCGCGGCGCCAGAGTCGCTACCGGGCTTCGCCGCCGACTACGGGCTCAGTGCCGTCGCGGGTGCACGGGCACCGCGACTCGCCGGAAGCGGATCTTCCACGGTGGTGTCGGTTTGGGCAGGGAGCGACGACGGTCCCCTGCTGTCTCGACAGATTTCGATCGGCACCGCCTGTCGCTAAGAGCGGGCGCTCGCCAGCGGCTACGGAACGGAGCCCCTTC
>JANNWK010000598.1:0-2090 GCA_031408355.1 Myxococcales bacterium | reverse complement strand
CGCGGACCGTTAGATTTCCTTGGTCTGGATCTGAGTAGCTGACTTCTCCGACGCGAATCCCCGGCATTAGCGATTGCAGGCTGGTCGCGACGCGCGCTGCCGAGCTCGAGTCGAATCGGATGTCTGGCAGGCGAAGCGGGAAGTTCTGGGCGTTCGGGTTAGGCGTGTGGAGGTAGGTTGCATCATGCCCCGCGTCGACGCCCGACAACATGATCCAGGCTTGGAAGGGCAGATGAAATTCAGGCGACCGCGAGGCGATCGTTTGAAAGACGGTGGCGAGCGCGCGGAGGTGCGCGCTGCGAAGGCGCCAGCCTCTATTCCCCCACCCGTCCCAGTCCGCGTGATAGTGCCAGAGGTCCCACCACATGTCAGGTCGAAGGTCGATGTCGAACGCCGCGGCTCGGCGCTGAACACCACGCAGGTAGCGGCGTTGGCCTCGCAACCGGCGCTTGGGTCCTGGAAGACAAGTGCGAAAAGGATCCGCGCCCACGGTCCGCCCAACGTACCAGGCTTCAGCGGCGAAGCCGAGCGCCAGCGAGGTTTCGGCCGCTGCAAGCCGTAGTTGGGCGGCGTCCTGGCGGGTTGTCGCGGCGCTCTGGCATGCCTGCCGTGATTCGGTCCACTCAGGGCTCGAGTTGGGCGGCGCTCGTCACAAGAGGCGTGAGGCTTACGCTTGCGTGTTTCGTGGTTCGGTCCGCCTCAGGCGCGAGTTGGGCGGCGCCCGTTCTGGGACTGTCGAAGACTACCAGTCGAAATCGCTGGCGTGGGCATCCCAGTCCAGAGCCGCCAGTGCGGCAATGACGTTTGGGCCGATGGGAAGCCCGAATTCAGATTGGAACCATGCGACCGTCAACGTCGAAGCGTGCATCGCGGGATCACGCGCAGGCGAGCTCCGGAAAGTACCGATTGAACTGACCATGGGCAACCACTCGGGAGTGCGCCGACGAGACCGAGACGACGACATATCACCAGGTACACGAAGGAAGTCGCGACGCTCGGGAGGAATCAGAAGTGGTTGAGCGCCTTCAAGACACCAAGATCGGGCGTCTGCCAACGTCGCCTCGATCTCGCGATCGTTCATCTCTGAATTAGGCAAACCTTCCAAAAGGCCGTCGTACGTATGCTGTTGGCGCAAACGAGTGAGGATGACTTCTCGGCCGGTCGTCAGCGTGAGCTTGCAGTGAACGTGATAGGGTTGATCGTACGCGAGGCTCATCTGTCGCCCGCCCAACGTACCAGGCTTCAGCGGCGAAGCCGAGCGCCAGCGAGGTTTCGTCCGCTGCAAGCCGTAGTTGGGCGGCGACCTGGCAGGTTGTCACGGCGCTCTGGCGCGCCTGCTGTGATTCGGTCCGCCTCAGGGCGTGAGTTGGGCGGGCTTCGGTCAACGGTCGTCGGCGTCTGGGACGGCGAGTTCTCGCAGAAGGCGTGCCAGCCCGCGCTTGTCCAGGAGACCGTTGGCAACGGAGAGCATTGCGTCATACAGACGCTCGTCAGGATCGGCGACGATCCAACCGTTGATATCGAGAAAGACGAGAGCGGCGTTGAGCGCGGTGCGCTTGTTCCCGTCGATGAACGGCTGGTTCTCGGCGATGTGAAAAGCGTAGGCGGCGGCCATGTGAAATAGGTCTTCGTGAAGAAAGGCGCCATCGAAGGTCGAGGCAGGCGTCGCGACGGCAGAATCGAGTGCGCCCTGGTCTCGAAGCCCGTCAGACCCACCGAACAGGCGCAGCTGATCGGCGTGGAGGTCCAGTACCTCATCGACGGAAAGAAAGAGCGGCTCGCCCGCGACGCTCACTTGGCCAATTTCCGGAAGGTCCGCTCATGAGACTTCAAGGTCCGCGCTTGGGCCCGCGCGAGCTTGCGTTGACGAGGAGAGTCCTGCCTTACCGGGGTGACAATCAGGCGTTCTCCGTCGGTGGAAATGTCGAGCTCGGTTTCGGGTGTGATTTTGAGGAGCTCGAGGATCGGCTTGTCGATGATGATGCCCGAGCTGTTGCCCACGGCCTGAAGGCGTTTGGTCATCTGGTGTTAATAACGCCGTTGTGAACGGTGCGCAACTTTAGGCCGAATTTCACGGTCCGCCCAACGTA
>JANNWK010000597.1:0-2820 GCA_031408355.1 Myxococcales bacterium | reverse complement strand
CTAGCCGCTAGCGAGTTTGCGCGCGACCAAGCTGTTCAGGCTCTCCCCGGACGCTAGCGCTTTGAGCGCCAATCGTTGGTGCAGCGCAGGCTGTACTCGCACCAGGAACTTCCCGCTGTAGCTGCCTGGCGCTCGCGTCGCTGGAAGTCGCGTCCCATCCTTTTCCAGGGTCGCGATCCACTCTTCAGCCACCTTGCACAGTTCCTTGTAAACCGCCGCTTCGTCCCTTCCGTGAACACCACCCCCAAACAACAACGGACAGCGCCCAATGAAGCAGGCGTCCTCCTCACTCCATTCCACAAACTTGGGGTAGCGAGCCGTGACTTTCCTACGCTCGGCCTTGGTCATCTTCATTTCTCCTTCTCCTTCAACGCCTGGAGGGCACGGCCAACGGCCTGCTCTTGATACGCTTTTGCATCGTCGCCGAGGCTCCCGCTTAAGGTGAGCCGCTCGCCGCACTCATGAGTGAAGTTACGGTGGCTGCCTTTGCCGCTACGATTGACGAACCCAACGCGCTCGAGCTCCGCGATGAGTTGGCGCAACTTTCGTGGCATCTAGTATCATTCTGATACCACTACCCCAACTCCTGTCAAGGTGGAGGGCGCCTCGCGCAGCCGCCTCAGCTCGTCAGGTTGCCGAGCGGGCTGGTATTGAACGAGGGGGTGCCCCAGGTCGGCTGGTCGTCGCCGAAGAGTGCCAGGAGTGAGACGAGCAGGTCGTTGTGGGAGCGACCGCCGTACTGTCGGTAGCGATTGCCGACCAGGCCACCGCCGCCGCCGGCCAGCAAGAACGGGATGTTGGTGCTGGTGTGTTCGGGCGGGTACCCAACGTGCGAGCCGAAGAACACCACGCTCTCGTCGAGCAGCGTGTGGCCGCCCATGTCGATCTTGTCCATCTCGCCGAGCAGGTAGGCATGCTGCGTCGAATACCAGGTGAAGATCTTGCTCATCTCTGGCTCCCAATAGCCGCAGTTGTCTTCGTAACAGTTCTGCACGTGGTTCCCGTCGAGCTGAAGCCACGGCAGCGTGTACCCGGCATAGGAATCGGCCCACTGCATGATGGCGACGCTGCTCAGATCGCAGGCCAAGGCCGCCACCAGCATGTCCATCATCAACTTGCCCACCTTGGGGATGAGAGCGTCGGTGGCGGCGCTGAGCGCGTCGAAGGCCTTAGGATCGTAGCCGGCGGTGGCGACCAGGGTCGGCGGTTGGCAGGTGCTGACGATTTGCTGTTCGAGCTCGCGCAGCATGTCCATGTGCTGCTCGAGCGCCTGACGATCGCGCGAGCCGAGCTTTTGCGACAGCCGCTGGTAGCGCTCGAGCACACCATCGAGCATGGATTTTCGCCAGGCCGCTTGGTCCGGACCCGGGCTGCCGAACAGGCGCTGAAAGGTTGCGACGGGATCGATCTCGGGCTGAATCAGCTGGTAACCGTTGTTCTCGAAGCGATAGCTGACCGTGTTGATGAAGGTCGGCGTTCCGCTCGTCGGGCCCCTACCGGTGCCCCAGCGCACGGCCTGGTAGAAGGGCGCGCGGCCCAGCACATCGCCCAGCCTCTGATCGATCGACGCAGGCCCATCGGGATAGGTGGTAGCGGGGTTCAGCTCCTGCTCCCGGCCGGTGAGCCACGCCACCATGCCGGCCTGGTCTTGTTCGCCGCTCTTGCACTTCAGGTCGAGCCCCTCCAGCACGACCAGCTTGTCCTGAATTGGCTCGAGCGGCGCGAGGATCGAACCCAGCTTGAAGTCGGTCTCGCTGCCCGTCGGCTTGAACTTGGTAGGCGTGGTGCCGCCCGGCGTGTACACGCCCACGAAGCGTGTCGCTGCAGGTCCCGCAGCACGTGACAGCTTCGTGGGCGACATGGCTTCGAGCCACGGCAGCGCGATCGCCACGCTGCCCGCGCCGCGCAGCAGCGTGCGCCGATCGAGTCTAAACGGCTTCATGGCTGTCCCTCCTGCGACTTCCTGTATCTAAACGACTCGGTTTGGGTGAGCGCGACCATCAGCGCCTGCACGTTCTCGCCCGAAGCCAAGAAGGCCTCGCGCAGGGCCTCGTGGCTGCAGCGGGCAGCCTCCGCCTCGGCGCGGCCGAAGGCGAAGCGTTGCCACTGCGTGACGTAACAGCCGCGCGTTCCCTGGCTGCCGATCAGCGCCTGGGCCAGGCCAGGAGCACCATCAAAGGCCATCTCACCCTCCTCCAGCTTGACCGAGCCGGTAGCATCGATGGGCAAGCCTTCGTCCGTGTCGCGCCAGCGCCCGGTGCTGTCGAAGTGCTCGAAGCCGAAGCCGATCGGGTCCATTTGGCTGTGGCAGCTGATGCAAATCGGATCGCTCGCTTGGGCCTCAAGGCGTTGGCGCGTGGTGAGCGGGCCGTCGGGGGGCGGGCGTATGGCGGCCAACACATCGCCCGTCTCGGGAGGCACCTCGACGCACAGCAAGCCCTTCAGGAGTGTGTAGCCGCGCGTCGTGGGGTTGCTGAAGCGGCCCGAGTTAAGAAGAAAGGCGCCCGTGGTGAGGAGGCCCGCGTAGCGTGCGGGGTCACGCTGAACCTTGCCAAACGCCTCACCGCCCGCGCTGCTGTCCCCGTAGAACGCCGTAAGCGGGCCGTTGAGCCAGCTGACCGGCGCGAACAGCGCGCGGTAGTCGCCTGCGCCATTGAAGGTCGCGTCGCTCGTCAACTCGTCGAACTCGGTGCGCATGAGCGCGAACACTTCTGCGGTGAACCCGGGGTTGCCGTTGGCATGGTCGGTGAACGGCTCAGCCACCCCCAACAGCTCGCGATAGAAGCGCTGCACCGGCCGCGGAGCGCGCGGATCCGCCAG
>JANNWK010000596.1:0-1599 GCA_031408355.1 Myxococcales bacterium | reverse complement strand
GTAGTCGAGCCCGTCGACGACCAGCAGCCGATCCTTATGCCGCTCCAGCGGCGCGAGGATCGGGCTCAGGCTGAGTTGTCCGCCGACCATTTTGGGCGCCCAGGATTCGTGGACGGTGCCGTTGGAGCTATAAAGAAATATCAGCCGCTTGGGCGCGCCGCTTTGCTCGACCTGGGCCTGCGTCAAAGGCACGAACGGCAGCAGGACCGAGCCTGCGCCAAGACCGGAGAGCACACAACGTCGGCTGACTTTTCGTGAGATCATCTGGCTCTCCCTCAATGCTTCCGGAAGCGAAAGGCGTCACTCAGCGCGACCTGGACGACCAGTTCCTTCAGGCTCAGTTGCCCGGCCTGCAGCCCCTTCAGCACGGAGTCCACGGCGCAGCTCTCTTCAGCCCGTTCCGGGCGACCCAGCGCATAGCGTAGCCATTGCTTGCTCACGCAGGCCTGCACCTCCTGGCTGCCGGCGAGGCGCTCCCCCAACGCAAGCGCGCCGTCGAACGCGCCATCCGCATCCGCCGTGAACTTCAGCTCGCCGGTCGCGTCCACCGCGAAGTTGCCGTCCCGCTCTTGATAGCGGCCGATCGCGTCGTAGTGCTGGAAACCGAAGCCAATCGGGTCCATCAACTGATGGCAGCCCGAGCAGGACGGGTCATCACGGTGCTGCTCAAAACGCTGCTTGGTTGAAAGCGAGGGATCCACTTCAGGCGGCGTGATGTCGACGTTTGAAGGCGGCTCTGGAATGACCTGACACAGTAGCCGCGTGCGCACGAACTTACCGCGCAAGATGGGTGAGGCGTCCGCGGCCAGTGAGGTCACGCTCATCAAGCTTGGGTGGGTCAGTAGCCCCGCCCGTTGCCCGGCGGGCAAGTCCACTCGCGCCCACGCCGCGCCAGGAACCGCGACGCCGTAGAGCGCGGCGAGTGGAGCGTCCACGAAACTGTAGGAGGCGGTAAAGAGCTCGGTGAGTGAGCCGGCGCTCTGAAAGAGGTGGTCCGCAAAGCGCAGCGTTTCCTGCTCCATCGAGAGCTTGAGCGCCTGACTGAACTCCGGATAGATGACGCTATCCTTGTCGAGGATTTCGAGCGCATCGAGGCGCAACCATTGCCGATGAAAGCTGCGCACGCCGTCGGACAAGCGCGGGTCGCTCAGCATTTGACGCACCGTGGTCTCAAGTGAGCCCAACGTGTCGAGAGCGCCGCTCGCAGCGACGTTCAGAAGCGCCTTGTCCGGCGTTGCTCCGAACATGAAGAAGCTGAGCCGCGTCGCCAGCTCGTAGCCGTTCAACGCCGCGAACTCCCCATTCTTGCGAGTGAGGTCCACTTCCGGCCGGTAGAGAAAGTGTGGGCTCTGCAAAAACGCATTGAGCACGTGCCGGAGGCCCGCCTCGTAGTCCGAGCGGGCGCGTTTCTCCGCGAAGGCCGCGACGTACCGGCTCACCTCCGTGGCATCTAGAGCGCGCCTGAATAGCAGGCGACCGGCGTCACGCACGAAGCGCTCGGCGCAGGTGGCTTCGCCTTCGGCTTGCGGATCGCAGCTAAACAGGCGCCCGAGGTCTGCGCTCTTCGACAGCGCTTCACCGGCTCGCGAATAGTCCTCC
>JANNWK010000595.1:0-1884 GCA_031408355.1 Myxococcales bacterium | reverse complement strand
ATGCGCGCGATGCTCAAAGCAGGACGTCGCTGACAGACCTGCGCGAGACGGCCGCCCTGATGAAGGTCTTCGGTCATCCGGCGAAGCGACGCCGGCCGCCTCCTCCGGCGGGGCGGTGAGCATGTGGCATCGCGTCTCGGGGGCGCTCCGGGGAAGTCGCGTGCTCGTGTACTGCGATGGCTCCGGCGAAGAGCGCGTGGGCAAGCCGGGTGGCTGGGCCTTCATCGTGGTGAAGGATGATCAGCAGCAACTCAGCGCGAGCGGCGCTTCGTCATCCACCACCAGTCTCGTGATGGAGCTCGAGGCTGCGATCGCCGGACTTCGCGCCGTCAGCGCGCGCGGCTGGCGCGGCGTGGAGCTCATCAGTGATTCGTCGATCGCGCTCGACATCGCCGCGGGGAAGTTCATGCCGAAGCGGCACGGTGCGCTCGCCCTCGCGCTGCGTGAGGCAGCGGTCACGGCCGAGGCGACGACGCGCTGGGTGCGCGCGCACTCCGGGCATCGGTGGAATGAAGCGGTCGATTCACTCGCGCGGGCAGCGAAGAAGAAAGCCTGATCAGGTGCGGCGCAACACACCCCTCTGGCACGCGATCTTCGACATGCGCGCCGCTGCACTGAGGCTGGATGACACAGGGGACGCCCCCCATGACATCTGGTTCATGAACGAGCCTGACCGCGCTTTCTCCGATCTGAGGAAGGGCCTTTGGCTGTATGGCGTGGCGCTGCCAGCGCGGATGTTTGAAGCCGTCTGGGCGCTGTATCTGGAATACCTTGAGGACCACAATCCATTCTGCCACCCGACCCACCCTCCGGCAGAATGGGTGGAACGGCTCTCGCACCCGGGCGACTTCTACGCCCACCTGCATGACCTCCAGCGCAAGGCGCACGAATACAGCCTGCCCATCTACCCCGACAGCGCCTGCTGGTCGGTGACCGAGGCCGCTGCATCGTTCAGCCGCGAACGCTACGGGGACGATGATGCTGACGCCCGTGGCGACCTACTGCCCGGCTTCGCCAACTGGCTGGATGACGATGCACCCGTCATCCTGTCCCGGCGCGATGCCCGCCCGGGCTCTCCCCTCTGGAATGCGATCTGCGATCTTCGGGCTGCGATGATCCGCGACCGCGATCTCGGCGGCGACTGTCGCACCGACGATTGGACCCATGAGCCCGGCATCCGCCACCGCGCCCCTGAAACCCTCGCGTCCTTCGGCCTCTATCTGCCCCCCGCCCTGTTCCAGCAGGTTTGGGCGCTCTACCGGGACTCACCCCCCGCCCGGCGCAGTGACAGCCGCTGGGCCGAAACCCACCTTCGGACTGCGTCCATCGACAGCCACACCCACGGCCCGCACGAGGTCAGCACCCAGCGCTACGGAACCGATCCGGCCCCACCCCGATAGGGCCTGCGAAAACCTGACCCGCGCACCCCACCGTTGCAGTGACTTATCCCCGCCCGAAAGTCACCCGCCAGACGTTCCCCTCTGGGGTGGAAATGGATAGACGCGGCTGCCGCGTTCACGTATCGTTCCTGCAACCAGAGGAGGAACGCCCTATGACCCACACACCCCGCCACGCAGCAATTTACGCCCGTGTCTCGACCGAGGGGCAATTTCTCGACAACCAGTTGAGGGAACTTCGCGCGGTGTCCGACCGCGCGGGCTGGACCGTCGTTGCCGAGCACGTTGACACGGCATCCGGTGCCACGGCGAAGCGCGCGGGGCTGGAGCGGATGCTTGCCGACGCGGCCCGCCGAAAGTTTGACACCGTGCTTGTCTGGGACGTTTCGCGGTTGGCCCGATCCCTGCGCGACCTAGTGGACATATTCGAGACGCTGCGCGCGCTGAAAATCGACCTCGTGATCCATCAACAGGGCATTGACACGCA
>JANNWK010000594.1:0-4728 GCA_031408355.1 Myxococcales bacterium | reverse complement strand
GCACGGCGGGGACCAACTCGGGCAGCGGCGGCGGTGGCGCACTCGGTGCCTGCCCAGCACCCCCCGCAGCGGGCACCCTCACCGACCTGCTCATCGACGACCTCGAGGATTCTGACAACGGAGTCGCGAAGGTCGGTGGACGGTCAGGCTACTGGTACACCTACCTCGACAAATCGGGCAGCACTATCGTGCCTTTGCCCGATCCAGCCGGCGCAAGTCCGCTGAAGCCAGGCGCCACAGATTGTCACGGCGGAGCGGCCTGCGTCATCGTTTCGGGTACCACGGTCGCCGAAGACGCGCTCGCCAAAGTCTACCCGTTCGCCGGCGTCGGTTTCGACTTCAGCAACGCGATGAAGCCGTGCGTCTACAACGCCTCGGCCTACACCGGCATCAAGTTCTGGGCGCGCGGCGACGTCGCCGTCACGATCAAGGTCAACACGATCGCCACGGCTGATGGCGTGGGCGGCGGCAGCTGCGCTGCCAACTGCAGTGATGGCTTTGGCCCGGCCGCGGGCACCGTTGCGCTCACGCCAGCTTGGCAGCAGATCGACCTCCCGTTCGCCTCGCTGAAGCAGGCCGGTTGGGGTACGCCAGCCACGCTCGACAAGGCAGCGCTACTGAGCGTGCAGATCCAAGCGCCAGCGGGCGGCGCCTTCAACATCGCCGTGGACGACTTCACGTTCTACTGAGCCGCCGGGCAACAAGCTCGATAGGCGCGCCCCGCGGCAACG
Source organism: Myxococcales bacterium (assembly GCA_031408355.1). Taxonomy (GTDB): domain Bacteria; phylum Myxococcota_A; class Polyangia; order Polyangiales; family Polyangiaceae; genus PMG-095. Next base: position 3,997 of record JANNWK010000594.1, on the reverse strand, counting down.
TTGAGGCGCGCTGTCTACGGACCGAACAACCACCACAAGCCGACGTACACGCCGAGCAGGAGGAGGATCGGTTTGAGCACCCAGCCCAGCACCGTGAGCCAGCCGCGCCGCATCGAGCGACCCTCGCGCTGGGAGCAAGCGTGACAGATGGCCCAGGGCGCCGCGCTACCGGTGGTCAGAACGCAGCAGTCGCCGCACACGGGCTTCTGGCAACGCGCGCACGGCCCAGCGGCGAGCGCGCCACAGCCGGCGCAGTGCACGAACCCACCGCCGTCGTCGAAGGAGGCGAGATCACCGCTCATGCTCGTTCAGCTAGCGTAGCGCGACCTGACAGGACTCAAAGGCCGAATGCATAGCCCGCGTTCACGGCTCCACCGATCGCGGTTTCGCCCAGCATTTGCAGGAGCCTCAGCTCAAGGAGCACGGCATGCTGCTCGGCAAAACTGAAGGCTAGGCCGGCGTGAAGCGCCGCTATCGTGTGACCTGTCTTGCGCCAGGCGTCGAGGGTCCCTCGCCCGCTGTTGTTCGGCGCCAAATACCCCGCCTCGTCGGCGTAGTACTGGACAGCGACGTGGCCGTCGACCTCACCCACGCCGATCGCCGCCCCGGCGAAGCCACGCAGCCCCGTGCCTGAGAACGGCGCTGCACCGAACCAATAGCTCGCGCGCAGCTCGGCGTGCAAAGGCAGAAAGGCGCTCGCTCCCGGCACGGTGGGCTTGGGGCTGCCGCCGAAGGCAAAACCGACGCGTGCCCCCAGCGTGAGGTTCTCGATGAACACGCGCTCGTAGCCGAGCAGCAAGCGCTGCGTAGCAAAGCCCACGCCCGCCGCGAGTTGATTGCCGGAACCCTCGAAGGCGGGGCCCCCGAAGGACTCTCCACTCAAGAAACACTGATATTGCGCAGCCCCAGTGCACACACCTGTCGTCTCTTGGTACATCAGCAGATCTTGCTGGAAGGAGAGCGAGAACCAGTTGAGCAGGCTGGAGCCGGCCGGGGCCGCTGCTTCCGCCAGCGCAGGCGCTTCCGCCACGGGTGCGCCATCGAGCGGGTTGCGCTGCGCGCTCACCGGCTCCTCCGCGGCCTCGGCCTCGATGCCGCCAGCCTGGGCGAACGCCTGCTTCAGCTCTGGCGTCGCGAAATCCGGGCTCAGCTGGACGGTGGGGTCGGTGGCCACGGCCGCCTCCATCGCCTTCTGCCCCTTGTCCTGCTTCTTCAGCCCAGCCAGGTAAACGACCGCCAGATCGCGGTGGAGGCGAGCCTGCACTTGGGCCGAGCATCCCCCTCTGCCGCAGTCCCGCTGCGCCCGTTTGAGCTTCTGCTCGGCGGCCTTGAAGCGCGTGGCCAGGTAGTCGCCATCCATCGCTTCTTGGGCAAGCGCCGTCGCCGCGCCGTCCTTTGGCTCAGCCGTCGCGGACGTTGCGAAAAACAGCAAGGCAAGTGCGGCACTCGGCGAAACGACGATGATTTGACGCAAGATGATGATCCAAAGAACGCGCAGGCCCCATGCCACTTAGAAAAACTCAATCTGATCGAGCCACACATCAACGCTAAGCTTGGCCTTGGTCGTGAGCTGTAGTCCGTAGACTTCCGAAGCGGTGATGGCGGGAGCGGGGAAGCCCCAGCCAACTTGCGTTAGCTCCGCGAACGTGATCGCGTAAAGCTTCCAATCATTCGTGAACGTCAGATAGACGCCGAAGTGGTCTTCGCACTTTTCAAGATTGGGCGCGGTCGGGTCCGGATTACACAGACCACCAAGCGTGTCCGTCGTGTTGTCGGAAATCTGCAGGCGATGCTTGGTGTTCTTGCCGGCGCCCACGCGCGCCCAGAAGCGCACGCCGTTGAAGGCGGAAGCGTCGTAAACCTGCTTGCCTGCGCGAAAATCGACGCCTAAGCCCGAGCCAAAGCCCGTGAAGCCGCTGGCTGTGACGTTGAGCGCAAACAGCCCGAGTTCTGCGGGCGCGCCAGAAACTGGCACGCCGACGAGCGGGCTCGGTCCGATCGTGCCGACCGTGGCGTCGTCGAACAGGTACCAGACGCCGCCACGGCCGTCCGTCGGCTCGATCGCGTCATCCTGATCTTCGAAGTCGTCTATCAGATCCCCAGGGCCCCCCGTGGGGGCGCCTCCCTGGCCGCCCGTACCTCCCACTGCCCCCGACGCGCCAGCACTGCCGCCCCCAGGCTCGCCGGCGTGAGCGGAACCCGAGCTGCCAGCGTTCGGTATAGTGGCGCCCGCGCCGGCGACCGCTAGATTGCCGCCACCGTCGCCGCCACCCAGCACCGACGGGCCAGAGCCGCCGCCCCCCGCCCGATTCAATGTCCCGTTGCCGAAGCTGCCGCCCGGACTTCCACCCAGCGCGTCGTCCAAGAGCTCGCCGTCGTAGACGCTGCAGGCTGACGCCAGAAGCAACACGCCAAGCACCGCAAGGCCGCGCTGAGCGGCACACGTCGGCTCCGCTAGTCGCCTAAGCCGGGGCCGTCCTGCCAGCTGCATGCTCCGCAGCATACTCCCGACCACGGGAAGGACAACCTGGAACCGGTCCCTGATCTGGGATAAATCAGCCCTAGCCTGCCCCGCCTACCTCGCATTCTTCAGCAGCGCTGGAGGGCTACGCTGAGCTGGGAACGGTTCCAGACTCTTAGGCCATCGCCGAGCGGTAGGCCAGCTGGTGCTCGTACATAGCCCGGAATACACGCTGCTTCTGGGCGTGATAGGCCGAAAGCTCGCCCCCGGCCGGCTGCACCACCCGGGCGATGCGGCTCATGGCGCTCATGGCTCCGAGCACGCTTGACTGGTCACCGGAGGCGACGGCTCCCAGGATAGCGGAGCCGAGCAGCACGGACTCAGGCTCCTCGGGCAGCACCACGCGGGCGCCGGTCGCGTCGGCGTGCTCGCGCAAGAACACGGGATTCTTCAGATCGCCACCGGTGGCTATCAGCGTATCGATGGCGTAGCCCTGCTCGTTGAGCGCCTCGAGAATGTGGCCAGTGCCGTAGGCAATCGCCTGGATCGTCGCGAGGTAGAGGCGCGCTAGCGACTCCGTGGTGTTGCTGAGCGTGAGGCCCGAGATCATGCCGCGCAACGTCGGGTCAGCCCGGGGTGAGCGATTGCCATGGTGGTCGGGCAGCACGTGGAGGTCACGGGTGAGCTCGGCCGAAAAGCGCACGTTGTCGCGCGTGGCCAGCGACTCGAGTTGGGCGTTGAGCAGGGCGTAAACGGTGGTGCCCTGAGCGTCGGCGCTGGCTCGCAGCTCGGCCCCGCGAGCATGACCGTAGATGGTAGCGTCGATCAAGGCGCCGGTCGCCGACTGCCCGCCTTCGGTGAGCCAGAGCCCGGGTAGCATCGCCGAGTAGTACGGGCCCCAGACCCCGGGCACGAAGCGCGGCTGCTTGGAGACGGCCATGTGGCAGCTGGAGGTGCCGCCAATCAGCGCCAAACGCCGCTCCAGATCGGCCTCGGACACCGACTGACCCGCGCTTGCCGCACCCAGCAGGCCGATGCCTCCGGCGTGGGCGTCGATGATGCCGACGCCCACCGGTGTCCCAGCCGCTAGCCCGAGTTCACTGGCCGCCGTCGCCGTAAGCAGGCCAACTCGCTCGCCGAGCGGCCGCACCGTTGAGCCGATGCGCTTCGCTCCATCTGCCAGCAACTCAGCCAGCCCGATCCGTTCGAAGTACCGAGGACTCCAGGCGCCGGCGCCGGCGTTTTCGTGTCCCAAATAGGTCCACTTGCAGACCGTCGTGCAGTGCGAGCGGCTGTCCGTGCCGGTCGTTCGGTAGGTCAGAAAGTCCGCCAAATCGAGGAAGCGCGCGGTCCGTTCGAAGGACGCGGGCAGGTGGCGCTTGAGCCAAAGCAGCTTCGGCGTCTCCATCTCTGGGGAGATGGTCCCCCCCACGTACTCGAGTACGGCGTCGCGGGTTTGATTGATGAGCTTCGCCTCTTCGAGCGCGCGGTGGTCCATCCAAACGATCACGTTCTGCTCGTCGCGACCCGTTGGGG